>DATBWK010000310.1:0-10508 GCA_036514835.1 Bellilinea sp. | reverse complement strand
ATTCACCCACTCCGGCGGTGCATATTGACAAGTTGAAAGACTTCATCCGGAAACAGCCCAAGGCAACAGCGGAAGGTTTGGAAGTGATCAAGACTTTACAAAAAGCCTTGCCGTCTGAAACCACTTTCGAATAAGCTGATTTGGTCAGCTCAACAAAAATCGGGTGGATGAGATTGAATTCTCAAACACCCGCTTTTGTTATGGTTTTTTGGTTCCAAATGGCGGACGAGGCCGGCTGGCTGGCTTTTTCGCAGCCTGGGTCGCCGGCTTTCTCGCGGCCTGGGTAGCCGGCTTTCTCGTGGTCTGTGGGAACGGCTTTTTCTCGATGCGAGTAACCGGTGATTTTAATGCCCGGATTTCAAGCGGCATCAAATTGCGCCATTCACCTGATTTTAACCCGCCTAATTGCAGCGTTCCGATGCGAAACCGCAGGATACGCACGACTGGCAGGCCAATTTGCATGCAGATCTCGCGGATCTGGCGCTTGCGCCCTTCGTGCATGGTGATGCGCAGCCAGGCGCCTTTACCCATGACCGATTCGATGCGTACATCTGCTGGCGCAGTCTTATGACCGTCCTCCATCACTACGCCGCGCCGCCAGATGGCTAACTGTTCCTCATCCGGCCGTTTTGCGACCAAAACCCGGTATTCCTTCTCGTGGCCAAAGCGCGGATGGGTTAGCTTGTTGGCCAACTCGCCATCATTGGTCAATAGAATCAAGCCTTCGCTCTCAAAGTCCAGCCGGCCGACTACAAAAAGTGGTCCGGGTACGGGAACCAGATCAAATACAGTTTTTCGCTCATCATCCATGGCGTTGTCTGAAAGGACAAAGCGCGGTTTGTTCAAGGCGATGTACACGTCCGCGGGAGCTGCGCTAGGAATGGGTTGGCCATCCACTGTGATCTTATCCCTGGCGGCATCGGCTTTTGCGCCCAACACCACCTGAACGCCGTTTACACGCACACGTCCGTCGGCGATTAAAACTTCACTCGCCCGGCGGGAGCCAAAACCAGCCCGCGCCAGGATTTTTTGAATTCGCTCTTCAGTCATTATTAATCCTTTAAAAGGCGCTGGTCCTCATTATGAGTGACGCCTTCTTGATCCAGCAGTTCAAATGGCGGTAAATCTTCCAGCGAGTTTATTCCAAAATGTTGCAGGAAATCCTGGGTCGAGCCGTACAAAATCGGCCTTCCCGGGCCTTCTGTTCGGCCAATTTCCTGAATCAGCCCCTTGGAGAGCAGGCTCTTCATTACGCCGTCGCTGTTGACGCCGCGGATGGCATCGACGCCAGGCCTGGTAATGGGTTGGCGATACGCAACAATCGCCAGGGTTTCCAGAGCCGCTCGACTCAAATGGGCGGTCGCTTCCAACCCAAGATATTTTTCAATTTCCTCGGCCAATTCCGGTGCGGTGGTCAATTGGTACCGGCCCTCGTGCCGTTGCAGATTAATGCCGCGGCCGTTCTGCAGCTCTTGATCGAGGATTTTCAGGCTTGCTTCCACTTCCGCCATGGGCGTCGCCAAGGCTTCAGCTAATTGCTGAACGGTGACCGGCTGAGGTGCAACGAAAAGAATCGCCTCAATACGGGCGGTCAGGGTGTGGGATTGGCGAAATGGTTCAGAGTCTGTCATGCTATAATTGTCGCGTTCAAAATTTCTCGGCTGATTATACTCGATTCAGTGACTTTCCCCTTAATCCGTATGCAATCTACACGCAATAGCACCCAGGCTCATTCGTCGGCGCCCTGGTTGCTATGGGCTTTGATGATCGCCTTTCCGTTTTTCATTGCATCCTGCGGCGCTCAAGTTACGCCTACTCAAACCATGGTCCCGATCACAATTAATGACCAGGAGAAGACCTTCAATCTTGAGATCGCTTCTGGCGCGAATGTTCAGAGCGCCATTGAGCAGGCCGGACTTAACTTGACCGAGTTAGACCGCACCGAACCCCCAACCTTCACCTTGATCACAGCTCCGCTGGAAATCACCATTTTCCGGGTTACCGAGGAATACGAAGTCGAGGAAAAGGATATCCCCTTCGAACACCAAACGGTGCGTAATGAAACTTTACCAGAAGGTAAGAGCCTGTTAATTCAACCCGGGGAAAACGGACTGCAACAAATTACCTATCGCCGCCTGATGGAAAATGGGGTCGAAGTCGCCAGAACCATCTTTAAGAACGAAACCCACACTGCGCCGATTGCAGAAATCATCATGGTCGGCGTGCAGGCGCCATTTTCCCCCATTTCGATCACAGGCAGGCTGGTTTACATCAATGGCGGCAACGCCTGGATGGTGGAAACCACCACCAGCAACCGTTTGCCAATTGTTACCACCGGCGACCTGGATGGGCGGGTATTTTCACTTTCACCAGACCGATCCTGGTTGCTTTTCACTCGCTCCAACCAGAACAATACCAGCCCGGATATCAACAGCTTATGGGCTGCAAATCTCTCGACTGATCCACCCGCATTGTTTGACCTGGGCGTTAAAAACGTGATCCATTATGCCGATTGGACGCCGAACGCTGCCCAAACCATTCTGTACTCAACCGTTGAGCCGCGTACTGCTGCCCCCGGTTGGCAGGCCAATAATGATCTACGCCAACTAGTAGTCGGGTCGGACGGTATTGTCCTTTCCAGCGATGAGTTAATTGGCGCAAATACTGGCGGCATTTACGGCTGGTGGGGTATTACTTTTATTTGGTCGCCAGACGGCACACAGCTGGCTTACGCTCGCCCGGATTCAGTTGGGCTGGTCAATTTTGAAGAGGGTGGGTTTTCCCCGCTGGCGGAAATCCTTCCCTACCAGACCCGCGCCGACTGGGCCTGGGTGCCAGCAATAACCTGGTCAGCTGACAGCCAGCAATTGTATGTGGTGACTCACGCAGGCGACAGCAATTTGACCAATCCGGAATCCTCGCCAAGATTCGATTTGACTTCCATCCAAATCGCCAGCGGGTTGCAGGTTCCACTTCTTCAATCTACCGGAATGTTTGCTAATCCAAGCTTTTCGCCGTCCTTCGGTGCAGGAACTTCGAAAGTAGCCTATCTTGAAGCCGCCTTCCCGGAACAGAGTGGTTCCAGCCGTTACCGCCTGTTCACCCTGGATCAGGACGGCTCGAATCGCACACGAATGTTTCCGCCAGAAGGCTCTACCGGGTTGGAACCGCAAACAGTCATCTGGGCGCCGGGCCGGTTGGAAAATCAACCGCAATTCATCGCCATTATTAATCAGGGTAATATCTGGCTGATCGATTCTGAAACTGCCAAAACGCAACAAATCACCGGTGACGGGCTTGTCAGCCGGATGGATTGGGAATAACCTTGAAACAAAGAATGGAATCATTTTTATGCGTGTATTAATCACTGGTGCAGCGGGCTTCCTGGGTTCCCACTTGTGCGACCGCCTGCTCAAAGAAGGTCACAGCGTGGTTGGGATGGATAATTTCATCACCGGCAGCCCGGATAACCTGGCTCACCTTGCTGGCAAGCCGGGTTTTGAATTTATCCGACATGATGTAGCCAATTTCATATTCGTAGCTGGAAAAGTCGATGCGGTCATGCATTTTGCCTCGCCCGCCAGCCCCAATCCCAACTCGCCTTATGGCTATACGAATTTACCAATTCAAACCATGAAGGCTGGCGCACTCGGCACCCACAATTCGCTGGGAGTTGCCCGGGCTCAAAACGCTAAATTCCTGCTGGCATCCACCAGCGAGATTTATGGCGACCCGCTGGAGCATCCACAGAAGGAGACTTACTGGGGCCACGTAGATCCGATCGGCGTGCGTTCCATGTACGACGAAGCCAAGCGCTTCGCCGAGGCATTGACCATGACCTATCACCGCACCCATGGTATCGATTCGCATATCGTCCGAATTTTCAACACCTACGGCTCCCGCATGCGGTTGGATGACGGCCGGGTGGTGCCTAACTTCATCCAACAGGCGCTGCGCCGTGAACCCCTGACCGTCTACGGCGATGGTCAACAGACCCGTTCCTTCTGCTTTGTGGACGACTTGATCGAAGGCATATACCGCCTGCTGCTTTCTGACGAGCATCTGCCGGTCAATATTGGCAACCCTTCCGAGATTTCTATTCTTGAATTTGCCGAAACCATCAATAAAATAACGGATAATCCTGCTGGCATCATCAAGAAACCGGATCTGCGCCTGGGAGACGATCCGCAGCGCCGTCGGCCGGATATAACCCGCGCCAAATCAATACTGGATTGGCAGCCCACCGTCTCATTGGCAGAGGGTATCGCACGCACCATCCCTTATTTCCGCACAAAGTTGGGGTTGTCATGATTTTCACCAACGCTAAAGAACGCAGTCGATTCATTCGATTTGCCATTGTTGGTGCTGCCGGCGCCGTCATCGACTTTGGTGTATTCAACTTTCTGACCAACCTGGTGGGATTCTTCAAAGAAAACGTGGTGTGGGCCAGCGTCATCTCCTTCATCCTGGCAGTCATCAGCAATTTCACCTGGAATCGGCTGTGGACCTATCCGGACTCTCGTTCCAAGCCGATGGCGCGTCAACTCACCCAATTTGTGGCAGTTAGCGTCATCGGCCTGCTCATTCGCACTCCGCTTTTCTCCTACCTGGAGAAAGCCTTGACCGAATTCTTCACCGGGCGCTGGACCTTTAAGCCGCTCACCCCGGTGATCGTAGCTCACAACCTGGCGTTAGCCATCGTAATTTTGATTGTGATGGTCTGGAATTTCATCGCCAACCGCTATTGGACGTATAACGACGTAAAAGCCTGAACCTTATGGAAGACAAGACTCCCGCACCCGACCAGGATGGTGAACTCGTCTCTACCGGCGTGCGCTCGCTGCGCGAGCTGATCGAGATAGTTTCCGGACGTTCCCTCAAGGAACAGCAGCCGGCTGAGGATTTTGGCCTGGCAGAAATGCTGCCATTCCCGTTTCTCGCCCTGGTTGGGCAGTACGAGATGAAACTGGCGCTGCTGCTGAACCTCATCAACCCGGCGATTGGCGGTGTTTTATTGATGGGTCCACGCGGCACCGGTAAGACGACCGCGGTGCGTGGATTGATGGATCTATTGCCGCCAGTGGAACGCAGTTCCTGTTTTTACGGCTGCCTGCCGGAGGATGTCGAATTTGGCGGAATGGACGCTGTCTGCCCGGATTGCGCCGCCAAATATGCCCGCGGCGAACCGCTCACCCGCGCTGACCGGGTCAAGTTGATCGAATTGCCGCTCAATGCACTGCTCGAGGACGTTGTGGGCGGCATTGATGAACGGGCTGCCGTTCACGAGCGCATGCGACTCAAGCGCGGCATTCTGGCGCACGCCGATCTGAATCTGCTGTTTGTCGACGAAGTAAACCTGCTCGACAACGCCATCAGCGACGCCATTTTGGATGCCTCGGCTTCTGGACTTTATACGGTGCGCCGGTCTTCGATTTCCGCCACCTACCGTTCCCGATTTGCCTTGGTCGGCTCGATGAACCCGGAAGAAGGCGACCTTCGGCCGCAAATCATGGATCGTTTCGGCCTGCGTGTGGTAGTTCAAGGTCTCACGGAGGCTGCCCAACGGCTGGAAGCCTATCACCGAACTCGCGCCTACCTCAACAACCCGCGCGAGACCATCGCCTCCTTTGCGGATGCCACCCAAATCGCTGTGGCAGAAATCGCCTCGGCGAAAGCACTCCTCCCCCTTGTTCAAATTCCTGCGGAAGTGGCTCAAGCCGGCATCAAATTGGTTCAAGACCTCAAAATCGATACCTTGCGTGCTGAAATCACCCTGTTCGAGGCGGCGCGCGCTTTCGCTGCCGCAGATGGACGCGCTCAGGTGACGTTGGACGACATTAAGGAGTTAGCGCCCATGGCACTGCGCATGCGCCGTTCAGAGTTCATGCCGAAATTTATTGATACGTTGACCAGGGAAGATGAGTCGATCCGCCAGCGATTTGCTCGGCTTTAAGCAATTCTAAAATACAACCCCGGAGCCCAATTTGGCGAACCCACGCATCATAGGCGGAAAAGCCCGCGGAATACGTCTGAAAGGCGTCCCCGGCGATATTACCCGCCCGATCACCGATCGCGTCAAAGAAGCGTTATTCAACATCATCGGCGCTGATGTAATTGACGCCACCTGGCTGGATTTGTTTGGCGGAACCGGTTCAGTTGGGTTGGAAGCACTCAGTCGCGGTGCGCGTTATGTGCGCATCAATGATTTAAATCGCCAGGCGGTCGCCACCATAAAAGCCAATGTTCAAATTACACACCTTGAAAAAGGCGTGGATGTTACGCAGCGGGATGCTCTCGATATCTTGCGAAAATCGCCCGATTACCGTTTTGACTATATCTATATCGCGCCGCCGCAATATAAGCAATTGTGGATCACTGCCCTGCATGCTCTTGATCAAAATATTGGCTGGTTATCCGACGAATCCTGGACCATCGTTCAGATCGACCCAGTGGAATACGAATCGGTCACACTTACCAACCTGGTAGAGTTCGACCAGCGCCGGTACGGCAGCACGATACTGGTATTTTACGAATTGGTTACGCCAGAATCCGACTCAGCGGCGAAAACAATCTGAAGTTGTTGAGCTTCATCATAATAATATCGGGCTGAAAACGGCGGCATGGTTGGGTTCCATTCGATGACTTTCGGCAGCAGGACTGGCAAGTCCTCCACCAGGGCAAAGCTATTCAGGTCGCTGGCTGGAATCCATTCTGTTAAGCCCTCCACAGAATGGACTACATGCCGATCAACCGATTCCCCCTTAAAAACGTACAATCCGATTCCCCCATCCGGACTAGCGTCAATCATTATCGTCCCGCACAGTCGTAAAACAGGCACGGTCAACCCGGATTCTTCGTGCAATTCCCGCCGAGCCGCGCTGAGCACATCCTCGCCGCGTTCAACGTGCCCGCCGATGCCGTTATAGCGGTTAGCCCATAGCCGTTTATGCGGTGCCCCCTTAATCAGGAGCACCGCATTTTGATTGAAAATAAATATCAAAACACGCGGAATGATCCGGTAGCGGTTTAACCCGACGCCTTGATCTTCTACCGGCATGTCAGCTTAAGAACATCGGCACGCCCATGAAATCGCGGATCTTCGGCTTGTAATGCTCGATGTCATAAAAAGCCGGCACATCCACGCGTTTGCGGCCTGCCAGAACCATTTCGATCGGCACAGTGGTGTATTTGCCACCGTGCAGCGCCACCATCTTGCCCGTTTCGCGCCGGCGGATCAACTGGACAGCTAACGTGCCAAACGACATCGCCACCATACGATCGAGGGAATCCGGGGCGCCGGAGCGCATCAGGTAACCCAATTGCTGGTACATGGTGTTGGTACCGGTGCGGCGTTTGATTTCTTCCGCCACTTGCTCGCCAACACCGCCCAGCTTGCGATGACCGTAGGCGTCTGCCTCGCCGGATTCAACCACATCGCCGCCTTCCATGATCGCCCCTTCCGAGATGGTCATGATGGCGTAATTTGACGGGTTGCGGCGTTTGTCAGAGATGAGCATGTCGGTCAGTTTTTGGATGTCAAATGGTACTTCCGAGATAATGGCACGGTCAACATACGCCAGGTGAGCCGTGATCAGACTGGTCTCGCCTGAATTGCGCCCGAAAAGCTCCACAACCCCAATCCGTTCGTGCGAGCCGACGGAA
Source organism: Bellilinea sp. (assembly GCA_036514835.1). Classification (GTDB taxonomy): domain Bacteria; phylum Chloroflexota; class Anaerolineae; order Anaerolineales; family Anaerolineaceae; genus Bellilinea. Next base: position 2,846 of record DATBWK010000310.1, on the reverse strand, counting down.
GTACGCATATTGGTGATAAATTCCACGCTGCGGGTGACCGCGGTGGAAAACCCAATGCAGTAATCGGTGCCAAAGACATCGTTGTCCATTGTCTTTGGGCAGGCGACTACAGGGATGCCTTCTTTGTGCAGCCGCACGGCAAAGCTTAAGGTGTCGTCACCGCCGATCGGCACCATGGTATCGATGCCAAGATTTCCGAGTACATTGATCACGTAGTCGGTGTAGTCGATTTTGTCTTCTTTTTTGAGGGGTTTACCCCATTTGGAATTTTTCAAAAAATCAGGTGCATCCGCGGGGGATACTTTTTGTGGATTGGTGCGCGAAGTATGTAAAAAAGTGCCGCCGGTGCGGTCAATGGTGCGCACATCCTCTTCGTGCAGCTCTCGAACATAATAGTCACGGGTCGAGGGCTCGTCAAAATTATAGTGCAGCAGCCCGCCCCAACCTCGGCGGATGCCAATTACCCGGTAGCCGTTTTCCAGCGCGTTCATGACCACAGCTTTGATGCATGGGTTCAAACCCGGCACGTCACCGCCGCCCGTCAGGATTCCGATCGTCGTCATACAACCTCCAAAACGAATACAGGATTAAAGCCCGCTGGCGGATCCCACAGGAATCTGGAAAGTGATGCGCGTACCCTGTCCCGGAGATGTGTCGGTTTCAAAGTACCCCCCAAGCATCTCGACCCGGTCGCGAATCAATTTCAAGCCTAGCGTGGGCTTCTTTTCGAGTTCAGAAACACTAAATCCCTTGCCGTTGTCCGCTACATTGACGCGTACAAAATTCTCTTCGATCGCCATTTGAACGGAAATGTTGGGTTTGACCGTTAACTCGCTGTTATGGCGAACAACATTGCCCATCAGTTCCTGTACCGCGCGGAAAATCATCACTTCGATGTAAGGAGCCAGCTTCTTGTCGCCGCCCTTAATTTCGACCTTTGCCTCGAAGCCAGTCTCGTCCTTGAAGGTTTCGACATACCGCTTCATGGTAGCGGTCAGCCCAAGGTCATCCAGCATCATCGGGCGCAATTCGGTGATGAATAAACGCACGCGCTGGAAAGTGCTCATGGCGGTGGTTTTCAGGTTATCCAGTTCAACTTTCGCCCGGGACGGGTCTATTTCCAACAACCGCGCAGCGATTTCTGCCTGAACGATAAAATTGGACAATGCTTGCGCTGGTCCGTCATGCATCTGACGCGACAAGCGCTGCCGTTCGGATTCCTGGGCGATGATCAACTGCTCCAGCATGGCGGAGCGGTCTAAGGATCCGCCCGGCTGCTCATCTGGCTGATAGCCTTCTTCCAATAAAATTTTTGTCTTTTCCAGCAGTTTCAAGTAACGGGAATGGGAAGCCTGATCGTTTTGCAATTTTTCGATCTGCCCGCGCATCACCAGAAGGCGCTGCTGGGTATCCAGCATACTGTTATAGGTATTGCGGATATCTTCCCGCGGCACCGATTCAATATGGCTCTGCAATTGCTGCAGCGCGGTATTTGCGTCGGAGCTGCGCTGGGTCAGCTTGTCATATTCGGCTTTACTTTGCTCCAGCATCAAGGTGACTTCGTGCAGCGCCTGGCGTGAGTGTTCATAATCAATCAACGCCTGCTGCTTGAAGTCTTCCCACGAACCGGTCATAAGTTCTCTAGCATCCATGAAATGGTTCCCTCGCTGAGATAAACGGTTTATTTCGTCCCCGATTGCTGAAAAATTCGGTTAAGTATAGCACAACCTTCATTTTAGCTTCCAACGGTAGATGCTCATATTCTCTCCGCCGGCTTCCAGAGAAAAAGCACCGTCGGAAACATATACTGCCTGGAGATCATCGGTTAATTCCGGGTACCACTCCGGAAATGTCATGAGGTAATCAGCTCCCTGTTGATCCAAATAGGCTGCCAACTGAGATTCATCGCGGATAATGGGGATGATTTCCGGGCTAACCAGTCCTGCCAGATCAATGATCCGTCGCTGGCTGAAGTAACCAACTGCACCAATGTCATGCACGGCGATCAGGTCCGTTTCGGACGTATTGTCCTTTAGCCAATTGGCCGCAGCGACCATCTCGGTGTTGATGATCGCCACATCTTTGGCATAAGTTTGCCCGCCGATGATCAAAAAAACCGCCAGGATGATCATCGACGCGCCAGCCCATACGCGGTTGATAGCCCATCTCAGTCCCACCGCTGGCAATTCGATATTCAACCATTCCAGACTGCCGATCAATCCGATCAAAAAATATACCGGCATGGCAGGAATCAAATATCGCCCGTGTTGGTAGGTTACCGGCAGCTGGAGTGCATACACCAGCGAGTAACCTAACCACCAAAGAATTCCCGCCATCCAGTAATAATTGCGCCTACGAACTGCTTGAATCGCTTTGTATATGAAGCCCGGCAGGAGTAAAACGCCAACACCAACCATGGGCAGAGACAGAATCTGGAAATACCGGGTCAGCAGCGGGATTTCCTGCAGGGCTGCGTACTCCGCCTGCTTGGCGTAGAATGTATTCGGCCAGATATGCCCGGAGAGCCAAAAGTTGAAAAGCAGGTATACCCCAAGCGGGATTGATAGTGCAGCCAAACTATACCGGAGAGTTTTCACACTCTGTTTCCAATCGTATTTTTGGAAGACCAGTACAAATACCAGAGGACCCAGCAGCGTCAGCGCATCTGGTCTCACCCACACCCCGATGCCGATCACCAAACCGGCTAGGATTGACCCTCTGAGGGTAATTGTTCTCAAAAAATAAAACACCGCCAGAACAACCACCGCCATCAGCAGGGTTTCCATGCCGGATGCTCCCGCCCACACCAGATGCCACTCCGCGGCGATCATCAGTCCAGCGATTGG
>DATBWK010000309.1:0-6197 GCA_036514835.1 Bellilinea sp. | reverse complement strand
TGGACCCGGCCACGGTGGCGGCCATGGCGGCCGTCGTGGCCGAGCTGCGGCATTTACCACCACGTTGGTTTCCACCGCATTCTGCGAAGGGACATAGACTGTCCCCACCTCACGTGCGTTATCTAATCCGTGGTCGAGCACGACCCGACCAGCGTTATCCACCAATACGGTATTTTCCCACGGGTTGCGCAAGCCCGGCCCGGGCGGGTTGCCATTGGCCAGGATTACCCGTTCCACCCCGTCCCAGGAACCATTAACCAGGTAATAGGTTTCCAACACGCCAACAGGCGGAGAAATGAAAGCGGGATTGAGCCGTGTCTCGCGCCTCAACTGGAGCGCCACCACAGCCAGGTTAATCAGAATGGCGAGAACAAAAACCACAGCGATCGCGCGCAAGACAAACAGCACCAATCGCCGTTGAATGCTTTTAGTGGCCCTGGCGGCGTTGTTCATGCGCTTCTCTCGATCAATTTGTAGCCCACCCCGTGCACGGTCTGGATGTAGCGCGGTGGACCATCGCCAGGTTCGATTTTTCTCCTCAAGTTGCGGATGTGTGAATCGACTGCTCGTTCGTAACTTTCAAAACTGACCCCGCGCACAGCTGTCAACAGCTGGGAGCGCGAGAAAATACGGCCCGGATGGGCAGCCAGAGTTGCCAGGATTTCAAACTCAGTGGCGGTCAGCGTCACATCCCTATTCGCTACGGTGACCACATAACGATTGCGGTCCAGGACGAGGTCGCCAATCCGTTGCACCTCGCTGATTGTGGTACCTCCAGCTCTGCGCAGCAAAGTCCGCACGCGGGCGACCAGTTCGCGCGGGCTGAAAGGCTTGGTGATGTAGTCATCCGCCCCAATTTCCAACCCGATGATCTTGTCCGTTTCCTCCACCCGTGCGGTGAGCATGATGATTGGAACATTGCTTTCCCGGCGGATTTCGCGGCACACGTCGTAGCCATCCATGCCTGGAAGCATCAAATCCAGCACAATCAGGTCGGGTAAGGTCTGCCGCGCCGAGGCCAGCCCAGAAGGCCCGTCGAACGCCTGTACCACATCGAAACCAGCCGCTTTCAAGTAGTCGCGGCTGATTTCGACAATTTTTGGCTCGTCGTCGATCACCAGGATTTTCTTTGGCACAATAAACCCATTATGACATATCTTCCGGTCTCTGATCGAAAGAACACCTTCACCTTGATCGCTTTGGCTTATCGAATCGTCCGGAAGGTGAGATCTTCTTCCTCGGCCTCAATCTCCGAGACAGCCACGGTAGCAGGTTTGAGCGCTTGCCGGCTGGCTGGCAGGAGCAGCAGAATGATGACCGCAACTGCCAAGAGGACCTTAAGCGCAGCAATACCGGTGTTCAGATAGATGGCAAAGCGGAAGAAACTTGAAACACCGGTCAGTGCCAGTAATGCTGCCAGAATGATCGCCAGGTTGACACCCCATTTCTTTTGTCTGAACAGGCCAATGACGGCAAATATACCCGCGATGATCGCGGCGATACTGAGACCGACGCCTAACCAGCGCGCAATACCCAGCAGGCCAACCAAACCGGTCCGAGGACTGAAATCACTCGAAAAATTTTGCCGTCCTTGCTGAAAACCTTCTGGTGGCTGGAAATTACCATCACCTGGCTGGAAACCTTCCGGGGGCTGAAAAGCACCCTGCCCGTTTTCTAACTCCCGCCCGGCAAACGCACCGCCCGGCCGGCCGCCGACCATAAAGTTGACACTACCTACGCGAACCAGACCAAAGCTGGTGGCCACCGACCAACCCGCGCTCACCACGATTAGCGCGATCAGGCATATCGCCGCGGTTGTAATTAATATTTTGCCATTAGGATTCATAAGATTCTCCAGAGTGATTATTCATAACGTAGCGCTTCGATCGGACGTAAACCGGCAGCCTGGTAGGCAGGGTAGATGCCGAAAAACAGACCTATTAATGCTGCCGAACTAAACGCGAGAAGGACGGTGTCCGTTGTCACTTTGGCTGTAATCAAACCGGTGTAAGTGACCACCCAGGCGATGGCAGCCCCGACCAGAATGCCCATTATTCCGCCAAGAATGGCAAGTGTGAGCGTTTCGGCCAGAAATTGGACCAGGATCACGCTGCGCCGTGCGCCGACGGCTTTGCGCAGCCCAATTTCCCGCGTCCGCTCGCGGACAGATACCAGGGTGATGTTCATGATGCCGATCCCGCCGACCAGCAGCGAAATCGCGGCGATGGCGCCAAGAAGTGCAGTCATGGTGGAGGTGATGCTGCTCAGACTCGAAAGCAGCTGAGTCTGGCTGGTGACATTGAAGGGCAGGTCATCGCGCAGTGTCAATCCGTGCTCGCGGCGGAGGGTAAATTCTACAGTAGAGATGATGCTGTCAGTCTGAGCAGAATCATAAGCGGAGAGCGTGATTCCAGAAACGATACGCTTTCCGCCCGAAAGCGACCTGCCGCCAAACATGCGTTCGTAGCCGGTTTCCAGCGGGATCAGTACCACATCGTCCTGGGAGGAAAAACCGCTGCTACCTTTGGCTTCTAAAACCCCAATAACCTTGAAGGTGACCCCATCGATTTGGATCTCGCGCCCGACCGGATTGAGGCTGGAGAACAGGTCCTCGGCAGTTTGCGAGCCAAAAACCGCCACCCGCGCCTGTCCGGATTCATCCTGATTGGAGATGAAACGCCCCCGCACGACAGTGTATGAATTCACAGCGGCAAAACTGGTTTCGACGCCCGTCACACTATAGGTGGACTGCCGGTCGCCGTTGATAACATTTGCCTGAGTCTGGAAATAGGGCGTGATCGCAGCTTTATCACCGACAACGTCGGCAATGGTCAGGAAATCTTTGTAATACAACGATTGACTTTGAACCCCAGGCTGTTGAAACACCCGCGCTGAAGTCACGGCGATCAAATTGGTGCCCAGTCCTTCCACCTGGCTGGTGATTCCGCTGGTGGCACCATTCCCAACCGCCATCAGTGCCACAACCGCTGCCACGCCGATGATAATCCCCAACATGGTTAGCCCGGAACGCAATTTATTGGCAGCCAGAGCTTTCAATGCAATGCGAAAATTCTCAAAGAAATTCATACAACCTCACCACTCGCAAATTCACCGGCCTGTGCAGCGCTAAAAAGATCATCCGAGCGCGGTGTGCCAGCCTTCAGTGGATTTTTCACCTGCTCATCGCCGACAATTTTGCCATCCTCCAGCTTGATAATCCGGTTGGTATGATGGGCAATAAAAGGATCGTGGGTGACATACACTACCGTTTGGCCGCGTTCGCGATTCAACCGTTGGAAAATCCCAACGATATCCGAACCGGTGTGGGTGTCCAAATTACCTGTCGGTTCATCCGCCAGCAAGACCGAAGGTTCATTAACCAGCGCACGGGCGATCGCAACGCGCTGCTGTTCGCCGCCTGAGAGCTGATTGGAATGGTGATGGACGCGATCTGCCAACCCGACAATTTCCAGTGCAGCCAGGGCTTTTTCTTTGCGAACCCTGCCGCGTACGCCGTCGTAGTACAGCGGCAGCATCACGTTATCCAAAGCGGAGGTACGGGAAAGGAGGTTGAATTGCTGAAAAACAAACCCGATTTTCCGGCTGCGTATGGAAGCAAGCTGGTTGTCGGTCAGTTTTTCCATGGGCTGCCCGTCCATGAGGTAACTGCCTTTGGAAGGCACGTCCAGGCAGCCTAGAATAGCCATCAGCGTGCTTTTACCTGAACCAGAGGGCCCAACGATGGCGACCATTTCCCCGTCCTGGATGGTTAAATCCACACCATTGAGAGCGTATACTCGGCTGGTGCCGAGCCGGTAAACCTTTTTGAGATCTTTAACCTCGATCATGGCTGGTTCCCCTTAGGGCCGTGCTCCGCCCATGAAGAATTCGCCCCCACCGGGTCGACCTTCAGTGGTCGTTGTGCTCGTCGATTGCTGAACCAGTTCCACCTGATCACCCATTTTGATGTCACCGGTGATCACGACGGTGTCGTCGGCTAATATCCTGCCACTGACGACATCCACCCGTTGACCGGCCCCATTGACCAGGACGGTTACATATTCACCCAGAGTATCGGATTGAATGGCGGTCATCGGTACTGCCAGCCCAGGCTGCGGTTCACCAATTTGAATGGTGACTGTAGCCGTTGCGTTTAGCGGTATTTGGTCATCCGCCTGATCGAGTTCGACGATAACATCGTAATAAACCACACCCTGGTTAGCTGTGCCGATTGGATCAATGGTCACAACCCGACCGGTTAATTCAAGGTCAGGTAAGGCATCCACTACAATTGTGGCTGTGTTGCCGGCTGTAAGTTTTACAATATCGATTTCGGTTAGCGAAATTGTGACGAACAATTTGGAACGGTCCACCAACACCAGACTGGTATGGTTATTCGCCACAACAATCCCAGCCTGATCGTAGATCGCGCCAACAACCCCGGCAAATGGCGCACGAAGGTTCAGCGAGTCCACTTCCATGCGGGTTTGTTTTAATTTTAACAAAGAGGCTCCGGTCGCATCAGCTGGAACATCCTTGCCGGTTAATGCGTTCAAGTAATTTTGTGCTTCTTCCAGAGCGTATTGGGCCACAGCCAGGGAGGTGTTCGCCTCCAGGTACCTGAAATCTGTCGGCGTACCAGCGTATGCGTTGTATTTATAAGTTGCTGAGTCCAGTGCCACCTTGGCGGAATATAAATTCTGATACCACTGCGCACGGCTGGGATCATTTTCCGGCAGATGGGAGAATGAGTTATAGGTTTCTTGAGCTTTATCAAATCTTTGCTGGGCGATCACCATGGCAGCATAGGCGTCATCGATGGCCCCCTGGTTATGGTAATCGAGGTTATTGCGCGTCACCTGAGCATCGTCAACCGCTGCCTGAGCGTCGACTACCGCCTTCTCGGCATCAGCAATGGCGCTGGGCGATGTCATTTCAGCCAGGTTGAGTTGAGAAAGGATCAAGCTGTTGGGAATGGTGGCCGGGTCCAGGGACATCAGCACATCACCGGCCTTAACTTCCTGTCCGAGAGCGACCTTTACTGTCCCGATCGTACCGCTTGTGCCCCAATTCACCGAGGCAACTTGGCGGGGACTAATGGACCCGGTAGCTTCCACCGTGGTCACAAGTGAACCCTCGGTTACCTCGCCTGTCCCGGTGACCGTCTGAGTGGCTTCTACGGCCTGACCCGTACAGCCTGCCAGAATCCCTGCCGCCAGCAATACGGGTAATATCCAAACTTTGGCCTTCATCCGTTTGATCATGGGTGCTCCTGAGTAAATTTTTGTCGAGTAAAGGATACACGCCGAATGTGGAGAAATTGTGCAGGCCAAGCGGATAATTATCGAGATATGCTGTGCCAGGGTGCCCGTCCGGGAGCGGGTTGTAATTATTGACACTCGGGGAGAGTGCGGTATAATACGGTCGCTATTGGCTCACTAGCTCAACTGGCAGAGCAATTGACTCTTAATCAATGGGTTCAGGGTTCGAGTCCCTGGTGAGTCACCTACACAACAACCCCTTTACATAGGGATAGAATTGAAAACTATCCCTATATATGGGGTGTCAATTCTATTTGGCGTGATTGTAAAAAAACAATTATTCGATAGTCAATAGGTTTATTTTACACTAATTTTGTCAATTGCTCTGCCAGTTGAGCTAGTGAGCCGATAGCCCAAGTATTATCCATTGTTGCTTTGGTAGGTACTCAGTAAGTTTTAAATACTGCTAACCAAATCTGTTGTTTTGGTAGGTACAGCGAGCTATAATGGGTCTAGAGAAAAAAGGTTTTCTCATAAGTAGCTACACTAAACTGTGTAGCTACTTTCTTTTTTGTAGAACTGGAGAGACGATAAAGCTATGTTCTGAGTACGCCTATCATTTATGAATTCATCAACAAAATTTATAAAGTCCTCTGCGTTAATTCTGGTATTGTAGATAAAAAAACGCTAAGAATATTTCTAACGTTATGTACTCTCAATAAATTCACACTCTATAATGTCTCCCTTTGGTAATTCTCCATCTGCTTTTATTATAAAATCTTCTAATATTTCTAATTCTTCCATAGTTAGTTTAGCTAAATTGGACTTCTGTTCAACTCTTGTCGCATTTATTTGTATCTCAGTTCCAAAATTTCTATCCCTCTCATACAGCAATAAATCAAATTATCTTATATTTATTCAACCTACCTTAACATT
>DATBWK010000308.1:0-13280 GCA_036514835.1 Bellilinea sp. | reverse complement strand
AATCAGCTTATTCGAAAGTGGTTTCAGACGGCAAGGCTTTTTGTAAAGTCTTGATCACTTCCAAACCTTCCGCTGTTGCCTTGGGCTGTTTCCGGATGAAGTCTTTCAACTTGTCAATATGCACCGCCGGAGTGGGTGAATCCACCACATCCACTTCGACCTTGGGGTTCGTAAACACCACTACAGCCTGAGGATCCGGCAGTGCCAACTCGGGGGCATTCTTCTTGAATGACTTCATGAGGTCGTTCAAAGCATACTGGGCATCCAACTCCGGGCGGCCGATGGAGTCCTGACCGAAGAGTTTGAGGTAAAAGTTACCGCCTTTTTGGCGGAATCGACCTTTGGACTCGTCGTATGTAATTTTGCCGCCGACCGGTGTGGGCACGATTGCCCAGACTCCCGTTGGCCCGGTTAGCAAGTGCGGGATGCCGGCTGTATAGTGATACAGCACGTACTTATCTTCCAGACCCTTCAGATTGGCCGAAATCATTTCATCCGGGCGGGGAGAGCGTCCCCAGCGGTTGCCGTAGTAAACACCAACCTGGGTCAGCAGGAAACCAATCAGCAGGGAGCCAAATGTGATGGTAATCTCTTCGGGCCGGGCGAAGGAAAAATATAACCCGATGCCCAGGATGGCCAGTGCTGCCATAGTCAAAACCTGGCCAATTTTTTTATTGCGTTTGATCAATTTTTCGTTGCTAACAATCTTCATTATCAGTCCTTATTCAGTGGGGGTGAGTGATTCCAATAACGCCAGGCGATCCTTTATCGCCAGGCGCAGGCTATCCAATAATTCAGCCTGGACGGCCTGGCGGGCAATGCGGATGGCGTTTACCAGTGCCCGGCTGTCTGAACGTCCATGGCCAACAAATACTAAACCGTCGATGCCCAACAAAGGAGCTGCGCCGGTTTCTGACGGATCCAAAATTCTTTTAAGCTTGTTGAAGGCGGGTTTTGCCAGTAAGGCGCCTATTTTGGTCACGAATGAAGACATCAACTCGGTACGCAGGTTATCAACCAACAGTTTGGCTACTGCTTCGGATGATTTGAGTAAAATGTTGCCAGTAAAGCCGTCTGTCACCACTACATCCGCCTGACCGCCAAACAGCTCTTTGCCTTCGACATTGCCAATGAAATTCAATCCGGATTTTTCAAGCAGCGGGTAGGTGTCATGGGTCAAGGCGTTTCCTTTGCCTGCTTCCTCACCATTGGAGAGCAGCCCTACCCGCGGATTGGGGATATTCAACACCTTTTCAACGTAAATCGAACCCATGACGGCGAACTGCAGTAAAAACTCCGGGCGGCACTCCGAGTTGGCGCCAATATCGACCACAGCGCAATATCCACCTTTGACCGGGAACAAGGCGGTGAGTCCTGGGCGGGCTACTCCAGGAATTCGCCCAAGAACGCGCAGCGCGTTAAACATAGCAGCGCCAGTATTGCCGGCTGAAACGAAAGCCTGGGCGCGCCCGGACTTGATCAAACCCAAACCAACGGCCATACTGTTGCGCGGTTTGCGGCGAGCCGCCTCTACCGGTTTCTCGCCCATTTCGACCAGATCCGGCGCATCCTCAATCAGGATCGGCAAGTTTTTGAGGTTGAGCGCTTTTAATTTAGGCTCAATCAAAGCTTGATTGCCTACCAGGATGATTTCTTCGCCGAACAGCTCTGCAGCGGTGACCGCGGCTTGAATTTCTGGGTCGGGGTATTGATCACTGCCCATCGCGTCAAGGACAATCGTCATGAGTGCTCCTTATGCGTATAACCATAATTAGTGGGATAAATGTGGAGGTGCAAAAATTCTTGACATCTACTCAGAGCCGATTATAATAGCGAAGCTCTCGCGCTGGTGCTGGAATTGGCAGACAGGCATGGTTGAGGGCCATGTGCCGCAAGGCGTGGGGGTTCAAGTCCCCCCCAGCGCACTACCAATTGTGCAAGTAAGTTAGTAAATATCACCAATAATTGGTGGTATTTTGCTATTAAACAGGACCCTAAAAATAATCTCATGGTTGAGTTGTGCAAATCGGGGACAAATTGCCTGGGTCAGGCATCATTTATTTTTTCATTCCTTTCGGCTGTCACCGGATTTTAATCAAGCGATACGGAATCCAATCATCGACAGTAAATATTAGCTGATATTTTCCAGCATCGAGGTTGGCGGTTATTTGTTCTTGAATGGCTGCGTCAGCAGATGGCGGCACAAGGATCCAGCAAATCGCCGGGTCTTGAATCAATTCAGTATAAGTGTCAAAACCATTATAAAAGAACCATTCTTCATGGGATTCATGCCCGGGAAGGTAGCGGATCGGGTAAGAGGTTAACACTTTTTGACACGAACCGCTGAAATCCAGCGAATCGATTTGCTCATTTAGGTTGGGCGAGAAAATTAATCTTTGTTTATCCTGCCATGCAGCGGTTATTCTGTCCTTCGAAAACAGGAAATTAAGAACGAATATACCGATTAAGACTGCAGCAATGACTAACCCGGTTGGGATTTTACCTAACTTCCAGCGATCCAGTTTCTGGAAAACATACTCACCAATCTTTTCAAGCGTCAACCCGGAAATTATGGCTAGCAGTGGGAAGACCAGAGAAAGGTTGCGAACGTCATAACTGGCGAACACAGCCCACAATACGGTAAATGGAATCACCAGAGTGACAATCAGTAGCTTGAATTTCCTGGGGAGAATGAAGAACCCGGGAATGAGCAGGACGTATAGAATGGCGTATTTCCCCAGGCTGTTGATTGCGAATGCCAGGTGACCTGCGAGCGTAGACGAATCGGAAGTGTCTGTAGAGATGGCGTAATACGCCGGCAACCCGGTCTGATCAAAATTTAACAGCGTTGGCAGAATTGTGCGGGAATACCCAACCAGGACTATCAATCCCGAAATACCGCCAACAATGAGAAACCAGCGCAGTGACGCTTTGTTGCGAATGCCATCCAACAAAACCAAAACCGCGAGGACAACCAATAAATAAGCGGCTGGCTGTTTGGTCACAACTCCAGTAGCAGCGATAACCATCACAAGGAATAGTTCTTTCCTGTTGTTCAGTATTTGTTGTGTTCGGCTATAGACCTGTATCGCCAACAGGCTTACGAAAGCCAGAGGAAGATCGACGTATGCCTCGCCAATGTTACTGCCGAGGAATTTCTTAATCAGAAAATAAAGGACGATAATGCCAATAAAATAGCCATAACGCTTTTGCTCCAAAGCAGCTTCGAAGAGCAGCAATGCCATCAGGACAGAAAATAATGGCATGATGGATTTCGAAAAAAAGCTGACCTGGATGTTGTCAATCAGTACATAAGGGATTGAAAGGTTAATGGGGATTAACTGCGGATAAAAAGTCTGATTTTCAGGGATTTTATTTTGCGCCCAGGTTTGCGCCCAGGTATTCCAGGCAAGTACAGAATCCCATTCACTAAACACAGTAACGGCATTACTGATCACATGCTTGAAAAACCACCAGCAAAGGCTAATCGCCATGACCATTAATATCGCAAGAATTATCGTCCGGACCAATTTGATGCCTGGATAAGCAATCTCGGATAAAAATATCGCCCTGAAGGAGGATTTCCAACCGTTAGCCACCTGATTGATTTTCTGGCTGGATTCATCGATCGTTTGAGTAAGTTGATTGCGGTAAAGATAGAGAATTAAGAGAAATTCGATGGCGATCAGTACAAATAGCGTCGTCCGGGTATACAGATGGATCTCGGTCAGAAAAGTAACAACAAGAAAATTTAACAGCAGCGAAAAAAGGAAAATAGTTGAAAATTGAAATACTATTCCGCCTTTTGGTTTTACCAGCCGGTTAAATATCAATCCAGGCAGGAGGATGGTTTGAATTACACCCAATACACCCAGGAAAAACATCTTAATTCTCCATTCGATCCATTTTCAATGATTATTTAACGCGAAAACAACAAACTTTTTGGTTGGTGCCTGCAAAAGCGGATTTACCTCGAAATTCCAGGTGATTTGAGGCGTCATATATGAAAGCCGCCTGGTCTGGCGGCTTTTTGATTTACGAATTTCGGCGGGTGATGTAAAGGGTCAACTGCTCCAGATGGTCGCGTTCCGGGCAAGCGGGAAGCTGGTGCAGTTTTTCCAACGCCAGGTCGACGTAGCGGTTGGCTTCCGACAGCGCCAGGTCGATGGCATCGCTATTTCGGATTTTCTCTACCAAACGGGACACCTGCTCGTCGTAGTGCAGGCAGTCTCCGGCAAGTATTTCCTGGGCATCTTCGTCCTCTGGGTGATTTTCGAGGAAGAACAAGGTTGGCAGCGTAATCAAGCCCTGGCGAAGGTCGCTGCCGACCGGTTTGCCGAGCTGCGACTGGTCGCTGGTGAAATCGAAAACGTCGTCGATAATTTGGAAGGCCATGCCGATGTCGTAGCCGTACTGGCGAACCAAATCCGTTGTTTCGGAATCGACCGGGCTGATCAGCGCGGCGCAGCAGGTACAGGTTTCGAATAAAGATGCGGTCTTGGCGTAAATTCGTTGGTAATATTCTTCGCGATCGGCGCGGCAGCGGCTGGAAAACAGCTGGGTAATCTCGCCGTTGACAATAACGCCCAGAGTCGTGGCAAACAGGCTGATGGCTGGGACGGATTCAGTATCGGCAGCCAGTTTCGCGGCGCGGGCGAACAGGAAATCACCGGTGAGAACGGTGGCGCCAGGCGACCAGCGGGAGTTAAGGGTTGGGATGCCGCGGCGCAGCAGTGACCCGTCAATCAGATCGTCGTGCACCAGAGTGGCCGTGTGCAGGAGTTCGATGGCAGCCGCCAGAGTCACTAACTTTTCCTCGTCACCGCCGAGCATGCGTCCGGTGAGGATGGTCAAAGTCGGGCGTATTCGTTTACCGCCGGAGGAAATTAAATGATCGAGCGCGGCTTTCAAGTCGGGATTGTGACCTTCAGCCTGAGACCGCATCATAAATTCGACGCGGTGAATTTGGTCCTGGACGGGTGCAAAAAATGATGTGGTGGTGCTCAATCAATAACTCCAGTTGAATAATTTATCTGCATTTCTGGTGGTCGCATCCGCGACCTGTTCCAGCGTGATATTACGAAATTTTGCAATGGCCTGGGCTACCAGTGAAACATTCGCTGGTTCGTTGCGCTGCCCGCGATATGGGTGAGGCGTGAGGTAAGGTGCGTCGGTTTCGATCAGGAGGTTCTCGAGCGGGTGCTGGCTGGCGAGGGCATGTTTTTCGGCTGCATTCTGGTAGGTGACCTGACCTGCCAGGCTGATGAAGAAACCCATTTGACGCGCTTGCTCCGCCATGGATAAATCGCCTTCGTAGGAATGCAGTACTCCGGCACGACCTGCCAGTGGCGATTGAGATCGAACTAGCTCATCCGTCCAGGTCTGGAGAATCGGCCATAAGTCATCCAGCGCTTCGCGGCTGTGCACCACAACGGGTTTGTTCACGCGGGCTGCCATGGCAAGTTGCGCTAACAAGATCTCGCGCTGCAGTTCCGGTTGGGTGTCTTTCCAATGGTTGTCCAGCCCGATTTCGCCAATGGCTGCCACCCGCGGGTGTTTTGCCAGGGTTTCAATCTCGTTCAAGGTTTCGGGCTGCCACTCGCTACCGGCATTGGGGTGGATCCCCACCGCGGCATATACTGCGGGGTGAGTTTCAGCCAGGTTAACTGCCAGCTGGCAGGTATCCAGGTCGATACCAGGTACCAAAATCCGCTGAACATCATTGGCAAGGGCACGTTCTAGGACCGCGTCCAGGTCATTATTAAATTGGTTAAGGTTCAAATGGCAGTGCGAATCTGTAAGGATCAATGGTTAATTCAACCCTGCAATGGCTAAACCATCTTTTAATATCGCTGGCACCAGGTCGCCGTGGGTGGTTTCGCAATACACCCGCACAATCGGCTCGGTGCCGGAGAAGCGAATTAATAACCAGCCGCCGTCTTCCAGGGAAAATTTGTAACCGTCCAGCGTACTCAGTCCAGTGACCTTCAACCCGCCGATGGTTTTTGGGTTGGCATTCAGGATGCCATTTATTTTAGCTTGCGGGTCGCCGGCAAAGCGGGTATCGATCCGGTCGTAGTAATGCGGGCCGACCACGGAAAAAAGTTGTGCCAGCAGTTGCGAAGGGGATTTCTTTAACTTGACCATCATGTCGAGGAAATACAGCCCAGCCAGAATACCGTCACGCTCGGGTACATTGCCGCGAAAGGCATACCCGCCGGATTCTTCACCGCCGATGAGTGCATTGGTTTCAGTAAATTTCGGCGCCACGTACTTAAATCCGACGCCGGTTTCATGCACCGGGACGCTGTAGATTTTTCCGAGTTTTTCAAGCATTGATGTCGTGGAGAGGGTTTTGACGATCGCACCGCGTTCGCCGCGCACCTCGAGCAGATAGTAAGCCAACAATCCGTATACCTGCAACTGGTTGATAAATACGCCGTTTTCGTCGCCAATGCCGAGCCGGTCCGCATCGCCATCCGTGATCAGCAGGACGTCAGCTTTGTTTTTGACCGTTTCAGCCAATCCCACGTCGATGTTGGGCGGAATGGGCTCCGGGCGTTTCATTTCCGGGAAGCTTGGATTGCGGGTGTTATGAATTTCGATGATTTTGGTGGTGCCGCCCGATAACAGCCGCGGAAACCAACCTGCGCCGTTGCCCCACATGGTATCCACCATGACAGTCAGGCCGGCATTACACAAAGGCTCGAGATCAATCAGGCCTTTTAGATGCTCGATATAGGCTGGAGCAGGATCGAAAATCACCAGCCGTTTTTCAGCTTCAGCCTGGGCAGCCAGCATGCTTTTGACCCCTGCCAGTGAATCCGGGATCAGGCTCTCGATTTGTTTTAAGCCAGCCGGATCGATCGCTCCGCCGGAAGCGTCGCGAACTTTGAAACCGTTGTCGGTAGGCGGATTGTGCGAGGCGGTGATGTTAACTGCGCCAGCCGCCATCAAGTTGACTGTCGAGAAAGAGATGACAGGTGTTGGGGTCGCACCATCGGTCAGATAGACGTTTAGACCGTTGCCGCAAAGGACTTCGGCCACTGCCTGAGCAAAATTTTCCGACATAAAGCGTTTGTCGTGCCCAACCACGAACCAGGACCCTGCTTTTCCGATGGCGAGGTTGTACGATGCAAAACCCTGGGCGCAGCGCCGGACATTTTCAAAAGTGTAATCCTCGGCGACCATCCCCCGCCAACCATCGGTCCCGAATTTGATCGTTTGCGCCATAAACGCTCCTGGATGCAGCATGTGAGAATCGGAACAATATGGCCTATTATAACAGGTGATGGGGCGAGGCGAAAGTTTTTTCTATCATGCATAGAATGTTATAATTTACCGTTACGGTCTGATTTGAAAGGTTGAGAGACGACTTGAGCGAGCGTGTTTATTTGGATTATGCAGCCACCACTCCGGTTGATCCGCGGGTGCTGGAACGGATGCTGCCATATTTTACCGGTACCTTCGGCAACCCCTCTTCCGTACACTGGTATGGGCAACAAGCTGAAGCTGCGCTGGAATCTGCGCGTGAGTCAGTTGCCGCTGCCGTAGGAGGTCAGCCGAGTGAAATCGTATTCACCAGCTGCGGCACAGAGAGCGATAACCTGGCGATCCGCGGCATGGCTTTCACGCAGCGTGACAAAACCGGCGCTCAGCGCATCATTACCACCCCGATCGAACATCACGCCGTGCTGCACACGGTTGAGCAACTGGTTGAATTGAATGGTTTTTCGATGGATCTGCTGCCGGTCGACTCTTATGGACGGGTCGATCCGGAGGATTTACGCCATGCTCTGCGGGAAGATGTTGCCCTGGTCAGTATTATGTATGCCAACAATGAAATTGGCAGTATCAATCCCATGGCTGAAATTGGCCAATTATGCCGAAAACAGGGAATACCTTTGCATTCAGATGCGGTGCAGGCAGCCGCGCACATGCCTATGGACGTCAAACGCGATCAAATCGATTTACTGGCAATTGGCGCCCACAAATTCTACGGACCAAAAGGGGTAGGCGCACTGGCGGTGCGTCAAGGGCTTCAACTACACCCTTCACAGACCGGCGGTGGTCAGGAAGAAGGCCGGCGGGCGGGAACTCAAAATATCCCTTACATTGTGGGTTTGGCCGAAGCCATGAAGCTTACCGTGGCGAATATGCCGCAACGCAATGCCCGCTATATTCAGAATCGCGATCGGTTGATTCGCGGCGTGCTGGAGTCCGTCCCTGGCTCGCGTTTGACCGGTCACCCTACCGAACGCTTGCCGAATCACGCCAGTTTTGCCTTTGAAAACCTGGATGGAAATCACCTGCTGACCCTGTTAGATGTCGCCGGGTTTGCCTGCTCGTCGGGGTCTGCCTGCAAAGTGGGCGACCCAAAACCTTCGGGCGTGCTCAAAGCGATTGGCCTGGCGCCGGCATGGACATTGGGTTCATTGCGGGTTACGTTGGGTTCAACTACAAAGGCCGAAGATATCGACGCATTTGTATCCATCCTGCCGGACCTGGCGCGAAAAGTACGCAGCGTTCATTGAGGTTTATGCGGGATGGCTAACGGCAAAAAAGTAGTCGTCGCCATGAGCGGCGGTGTGGATAGTTCGGTGGCGGCAGCCTTGCTGGTGGAGCAGGGCTACGATGTCACCGGGGTAATGCTGCGTTTATGGAGCGAACCCGGCAAGGAAGAGAGCAACCGCTGCTGCACTCCAGACGCCATGGCAGGAGCACGCCGCGTGGCTGCCAGGCTGGGCATCCCTTTTTACGCTCTCAACGCCCAGGACCTGTTCCGCAGCACGGTGGTGCAGGCTTTTATGGATGGCTACCGCAGCGGAATCACCCCCAATCCGTGTATTTATTGTAATTCGCTGATCCGCTGGGGATTTATGTATGAAGCCGCGCGTGAAATGGGCGCTGAATTTATGGCGACCGGTCATTATGCCCGGATCGCACACCAACCTGATGGCAGCGTTCAATTACTGCGCGGCCTCGACCCGGAAAAAGATCAATCGTATGTGATGAGCGTGCTGCCCCAGGAAAAACTGCGCCACACATTATTTCCGGTCGGCGGCTTGCCAAAACCCGAGGTACGCGAACATGCCAGGCGGTTTGGATTATCGGTGGCTGAACGAGCAGACAGCCAGGATTTGTGTTTTCTGGCCGGGCAGGATTATCGTAAATTTCTGGCGCGCAATGTGCCAGAGGTCGCCCAACCCGGAAAAATTGTCCGGCGAGACGGCAGCCAGGCTGGAGAGCACCAGGGACTGGCATTCTACACGATCGGTCAGCGCAAGGGATTGGGCATCGCTGCGCCGCAGCCTTTGTATGTGCTGGAAAAAAATCTCTCCACAAATGAGCTGATCGTTGGCGATGAAAGTGAATTGGGGCGCTGCGGTCTTTCCAGCGGCGATATTAATTGGATTTCCGGCACGGCGCCAGCCGAACCGTTTGACGCCCATGTCAAGATCCGCTACCGGGCTGCCCTGGCGCCAGGGCGAATCACACCCATTGGCGAAAGCGGCATCCAGGTTGACTTCAAGAATTCACTGCGGGATATCACCGCCGGCCAGCGGGTTGTTATTTATAATGGGGAAGTGGTGCTGGGCGGGGGCACCATCCAAACGACTTTCAATACCATCCGGGAGCAAGGATGACCATTCAAGCGGTATTGCTGGGCATTGTAACCCCCATTTTTCTCGGGGCAGTTTTTCATCTGTGGCGCGGCGGGGCAACCTGGCGCCTTGGGTTGTATATCGTACTCGCGTTCATTGGATTCTGGCTTGGGCACCTGGCAGGCGCTAGCCTTGAGTCGGAATTTCTCAAAGTCGGGTCGTTGCAAATGGGAAGTGGGATCCTGGGAGCGATCCTATTTTTGGCTGTCGGCTATTGGTTGAGCAACAAACAACCTGAGCCACAAGCCTCGCGGCCGAAGAAATCCACCCGGAGCGTGCGCCGTTGAGCTGGAACCTGCATGGCACCCACGTCGAAGACGGCGATCTGGTTCAGCTGGTCGGATTGCGTCATAAGAGTTTCATCATCCGGGTTGCTGCCGGCGGCAAGATGGAATCGCACCGCGGCGTCATCAAGCACGACGATTTGATTGGTAAACCCTGGGGCACCAAAGTCACCAGTCACCTGGGTAACCCGTTTTTCATTTTACAGCCGGCATTGGGCGATTTGCTCAAAGAAATGCCGCGTTCAACCCAGATCCTTTACCCCAAGGAAATTGGATTTATTCTGGTGACGATGGGAATTGGGGAAGGCGAGTTGGTGGTGGAAGCCGGAACTGGCTCTGGCGCGTTGACCTGCGCGCTGGCTTTTGCCGTTGGAAAAACGGGTCGGGTGGTATCGTACGAGAATCGGCCAGATAAGCAGGCACTGGCGATGAAAAACCTGAACCGGCTGGGTTTGCTCGACCGGGTTGAGTTCAAACTGCGTGACATAGCAGAAGGATTTGATGAGACCGGGGTCGACGCCCTGTTCCTCGACGTTCCCAACCCACATGATTACATTGCCCAGGTCAAGACCGCGTTAAAATTTGGCGGATTTTTCGGCAGTATTTTGCCAACCGCGAACCAGGTATCCACACTTATCCTGGCCTTACGCCAGAACAATTTTGCATTTATTGATATTTTGGAAATTTTGCTGCGCTATTATAAGGCTGAACCGGAACGCTTCCGCCCGGTTGACCGCATGATTGCCCATACCGGATTTTTATTGTTCGCCCGTCCAGTGATCATCGATCAGGTGGAGGATGAAGCCACCCTGCTGGCAATCGAAGGCCGCAAAGACCGGACAACCGCCCCGGAAAATGAGGACGAAACCGACGAAGAGGTTGAGGTTGTTGAGGGTTAGGTCACGATGGACGATTCAGCACCATCAGCCAACATCCTGACCATTGCCGATATTCGATCGCGTCTGGAGGAATATTGCCGGGGGCAAGTTAACCGCAGCGGTCCATTTGACGGACGAAAAGCCGCGGTGTTGATTCCGTTGTTCTGGCAAGGCGGTGAATGGCATTTGCTCTTCACGCGCCGTTCCGAAGGGGTGAATGACCACAAAGGCCAGGTTTCCTTCCCCGGCGGTGCTATCGAAGCGAATGATAAAAACGTTTACCAGGCTGCTTTACGCGAAGCCTATGAAGAAATTGGGCTGGAAGCCAAGGATGCCGAAATCCTGGGCCGGCTGAAAGACTACCTGACCATTTCAGACTTTGTCATTTCACCGGTGGTAGCCCTTATTAAATGGCCATTCGACGTCTTGATCAATCCCGAGGAAGTTGACAGGGTATTTTCGGTGCCCTTGACTTTTCTTGGCGATCCGAAAAATATCGAAACCCGGCAGTACACCTTCAAAGACAAAACCAGTACGCGGGTGTTTTATTTTGCTGACTTCGACGGCGAAATGGTATGGGGCATTACCGCCCGGATTACCGTGCGATTGCTTAAGGTGCTAGGCTTTCTCGAAAATGTGTGACATAAACTTTAGTTAAAAAAAGAGGCTGACCGTAACAAGGTCAGCCTCTTTTAGTTTACTGCTAAGGTTATTCTTCTTCGTCTTCTACTTCCTTCTTACCGCGTTCGATGATTTCAGG
Source organism: Bellilinea sp. (assembly GCA_036514835.1). GTDB lineage: Bacteria > Chloroflexota > Anaerolineae > Anaerolineales > Anaerolineaceae > Bellilinea. The sequence continues at coordinate 1,693 of DATBWK010000308.1, read as the reverse complement.
TTCGGCCTCGACTTCTGTGACCTCTTCCTCAATCTCGGCAGCGCCGCCGGTGATGACGACAACCACGCTGTCCAGGTCTTTATAGACAGTCAATTTGTCGCTGATTTCCAGCGCGCTGAGTAGAATCGAGCTGCCTATTGTGTCCAGGGACGAGATGTCCACCAGCAGTTTTTCGGGGAGATCCCCTGGCAGGCCTTCAACATCAACCTCTTCCAATTCATGAACAACAACGCCATTGAAATCTTTAATCGCTGGTGAAATGCCAACCAATTCGATGGCAACCTTGGTGCGGATTTTTTCGGTCAAGGAAACAACCTGGAAGTCGACATGCAGTAATTCATTACGCAGGTAGTCCTTCTGGCGTTCGCGCACCAGAGTACCAATCTCTTTGCCGTCGAGCACGATGTTGACGATCTGAGACTTCGAAACCCCATGCAGGATCCGGGATGCAGCGCGGAAATCCATCACAATGGGCGTGGTTTCGAAATTATGGCCGTACATTACGCCCGGCAATTTGCCTTCGCGGCGTAAGTTACCGACCTGTTTCCCGGTGATCGTACGCCGGGTAACTTCAATCTTTACTTTTTCCATTTCATCATCCTTCGAGCGCCTCTCACCATCGAACTGGTTACCTTCGCTCTATGCGGTTGGTTCAGGCAGATGCCTGAGTGAGAATGTGCTGGCAGTCCCAGCGACCCTGTATTTTAGCCGGAAGTCACCCGAGCGTCAATGGTTGCGAACTGATCCACAACAATACCGACACAAATCGGCTGTGAACGAAATGAAATGGTCTTTGTGGGTTCGAGCGTTCAACATACCCATGAATTAGATTTTTACGTTCGCTATCGTGAGTGCCAGCCAGACACCATAGATAACCGCGGCGGCACCGACAATCACCAATAAAACATTTGCAGCCCGCAAGACCCAGGCAGTGGGATTCAGGTCCAACAAAATGGAGCGCACACCGAGGAAAGCGTGGGTGATGACCACCACCAGGAAAGCGACTTCCATAACCACTATGACGGGATTTTGATAATAGGCAACGACATCGGCATAGGTGAGTAAGCCACCCGGTGCGACCAGATGATTAACCACAAAGTGAATACCAAGAAATACGACGATAAACAGGCCGGCGATGATCTTAATCAACCAGCGTCCGCTGCCTTCCAACCGTTTGGGCGTTAATGAACCTTCCATCCCTTAACCCTCCATGAACATTTTCCAACCAAAGAAGGCGATGCAGAGCACTGCCAAAGCCATCAGAATAACAAACATGCTGCGCTGACGGCGCACACCGATGCCAAAGCTATTGAGCGCAATGCGAATACCGTTCAATCCATGAATAACGCCGGCAGCGATGACCAGCAACTCGCCCAATTTGAAAAGAGGGTTTTTTACCAGGGCAATGAAACCATCGTATGCAGCCGGACCCTGGGCTAATTGTCCAAGAGCAATCAGGTGCAATATCAGGTACAACGTCAGGGCAAGCGCGGTGATTCGATTGAGGATAAAGCCGAAGGTTCCAAGTGAACGGCTGCGCGGGTCGAACCAGCGCGGCCAATTTTTCGCTTCAGGTTGATTAGGCATTATTTTTATCCTCGTTGGGCCGGGTAAAAATTGATTTAATCCGGTTCCCGATAATCTTTTTTCGCATATCCATAATACGCCAGGCTGGATCGACGGCGGATGGACA
>DATBWK010000307.1:0-7330 GCA_036514835.1 Bellilinea sp. | reverse complement strand
GGCACGACAATCGAGACGGTGTCTGGCCCGCTCATCAATCTCGGTATTCCGGATGCGTCAGAGTGAAAATTAGTTTTGGCAATGGGAGGAAAAGGCCGTTATCAAACAACGAATTACTCGTGGTGACCTTCACACGGGACGAGGGCAACGGCTTCAATCTCGACCAATGCACCTTTCGGGAGCCCAGCCACTTGAACTGCCGAACGAGCCGGCGGGTTGGCTGTAAAAAACTCGCCGTAAACCGCATTCATGCGGGCAAAATCGTTCATATCCATCAAAAATACCGTGGTCTTGACCACCTGGTCCAGCGATGTGCCGGCTTCTTCCAGAATAGCGCGAACATTGGTCAACGCCTGGCGTGTTTCAGCTTCCACGCCGCCGGTGATGATCGCTCCGGTCTCCGGAATCAAGCCAATTTGACCAGCGGTAAATACAAAATGGCTGGCTTTTACCCCTACTGAATACGGCCCGATCGCTTTTGGCGCATGATCAGTCCTAACGATTTCTTTTTCGCGGCAATGGTGCACAGTTGACCTCCGAGGATGGTAATTCTTCCCATTTTAAGCGAACTAAGTGGAAAGGTAAAGCAGACGACATGTCTGACAACAGAATAAGGGAATGACGACCGATGTTTAATAATGCAAGTCGGATGGCTCCGCGCTGATGCGCTTTCGGAAAACCCAATAGCTCCAGCCCTGGTAGACCAAGACGATCGGCACAAAAATCAATGCCACGGTTGACATAATTTTAAGGGTGACCGGCCCTGAAGCACTGTTATAGATGGTCAGGCTGAAGTTGGGATCTAAAATCGATACCAAAACCCGCGGATAGAGAATCAAGAAGGTTGTGGCGGTGGTTAATAGAATTGCCAGGCTATTGATGGCAAATGCCCATCCATCCAATTTTTGGCGGATAAACCAACCGCAAACCAGCACTGCAATGACAGCTCCGATGGGTACCGGACCTGGATTTACACCCAATTTGGCCAGGATGTCGGTGAAAAAGTAGGTCGCTATGACTGCCGCGATTAAAACGGCGGAAGTCACCACCCAAATTCGGCTGGCGGCAAAGCGTGCAATCGATTGGATAGGTTCGGTGGTTTTTAAAGTAAGGAATAGTGCTCCTTGAAGCATAAATCCGGTCAATGTGACCAGACCGCCGAGCAGCGAATAGAGGTTGATCAAATCCCAGAAGGTGCCAACGAAATTCTTGGTTGCATCCAGGGGCACACCGCGTACGAAATTGGCAAAAGCCACTCCCCATAATAAAGCCGGCAAAAAGCTGCCAATGCATATTGCCCAATCCCAAAATGAACGCCAGCGTGCGCTATCCTGTTTACTGCGAAATTCCAAAGCCACTCCGCGCACAATTAATGCCAGCAGCATCAGCAGAAGCGCCAGGTAAAAGCCGCTGAACAACGTGGCATACCAACCGGGAAATGCCGCGAACATGGCACCTCCGGCTGTGATCAACCAGACTTCATTACCATCCCAATGCGGGCCGATGGTGTTGATAATCATCCGGCGGTGGGTATCATTTTTACCGAGGAATGGCAGCAAGATGCCAACGCCAAGGTCAAAGCCTTCCAGGATGAAGTAGCCAATGAATAAAACACCGATCAAAATAAACCATAAGGTATTCAGGTCCATTTCAGCTCCTATTCCCAGTAGCTTTCTTCTTCTACGGTGCGTTTGAAGCTGGCTGGTTCGGCACCAGCCCGGGCATATTTGGAGAGAAGGAAGATATCTACGCCCATCAGCAGCCCATACACCAGGGTAAAACCGACCAGGCTGGCTATGATCATTCCCGGTGTAAGGCTTTTGGAAACAGCGTCTGCCGTGCGCATGTAGCCATAAACCACCCATGGCTGGCGCCCCATTTCTGTCAGGATCCAGCCGCTGGAATTGGCCAGATAGGGCAGGAATAGCGTAAATGGAAATATACCCAGCAGCCAGGTGCGGGCTGTCAGCTGATTGCGCATGGTACGGAAGAGTGCATAAGCAGCCAATAACAGCATCAGCATTCCCACACCAACCATGACCCGGAACGCCCAATAGGTCCAGAAAATGGACGGGATATAGTTCCCAGGACCGTATAGTTTTTCCGATTCAGCTTGCAACTGGACCACACCCTTAACCTCGCCATCCAGCCGGTTGTAGGCCAGTAAACTCAGAAGGCGCGGCAAACGGATCGAGACTTTAGGCGTCAACGTTTTTTGATCGACAACGGTGAGCAATGAAAAAGAAGCCGGGTCTTCCGTTTCCAGTAAACCTTCGGCAGCAGCAATTTTCATAGGTTGCAGCTGCACCATGCGCTGAGCCTGGTTATGACCGACCAAGGCCACCAGAAATACAGAAATCATGCCGAATACGGCCGCGATTTGAAAGGAGCGCTTGAAAAGATCGGCCTGATGGCGGCGCAGGATATGGAAGGCGCTGATTCCGATGACGAAAAAGGCTCCTGTGGAGAAGCCGGAGAATACTGTATGCGGAAATTGACCCCAGACATAAGGATTGGCGAGCAAAGCCCCAAAATCCAGGAGCATCATCCGTCCGCTGGATTCCACAAAGCCGACCGGCGATTGCATAAACGAGTTAGCAACCAGGATCCAGTAGGCAGACAGGACAGAGCCAATGGCTACCAGCCATATGGCTGCCAGATGCATACCCTTTGAAAGTTTATCCCACCCGAAAATCCATAAACCAAGGAAGGTGGACTCAAGGAAAAATGCCAGCAGCGCCTCGATGGCCAATGGAGCGCCAAAAATGTCGCCTACAAAACGTGAATACTCCGCCCAGTTCATGCCAAATTGGAATTCCTGCACGATACCGGTCACCACCCCCATGACAAAATTAATAATAAACAGGGTGCCCCAGAATTTTGTCATGCGCTTATATAGTTCCTGGCCGGTGCGAACATAGATCGTTTCCATGATCGCCACCAGAATTCCCAGGCCCAGGGTAAGCGGCACAAAGAAGAAATGGTAAATGGAGGTGATGGCAAACTGCCATTGAGAGAGGATTCCGGTAGTGGGGTCCATACCTGCTCCTTTAGGTTAAGATGATTGGCCTGGCATGCCTATGCATAATGGTAATAGCGGAAAATTCCCGGCGGCGAATTCCAACCGGAAGGTTGTAAGGCGGTTAACCCAATTAACAAAGTGGCGGAAAGTAAAAATGCCTGGTTTTTCAGGTCGTCGCAGGTTCCCCCCTGGCTGTACGTATCCCCGCCAATAACTCAATGTGAGTTTAGCATGCCTTTACGCCGCTGGCAAGGAAAAGGAGAAGGTGCTTCCCTCCCCTGGAACACTCTCCAACCAGATGCGACCTTGATGCGCTTCGATGGTATGTCTGGCAATGGACAGGCCTAAACCAGTGCCGCCGCCTGAACGCGATTGATCTGCTTTGTAGAAACGTTCAAAAATGCGGGGTTGATCTTGCGGATTAATTCCCTGGCCTGTGTCGCGTACAGAGAAGATAACCTGATTATCTTCCAACCGGCTATTAACAAAAATTTGACCGCCAGGTTTGGTGAATTTGATGGCATTGTGCAGCAGATTGACCAGTACGGCTTCGATGCGTTCTGCGTCTGCCATCACATCTGGTAATGCGGCATTTTCCTCGACCTGAAGTGTCAACCCCCCGCGTTCAGCCTGAAGCCGCATGCGCTCGACTGCATTCGTAATGATGAACTGCGGGCTGACGGGCCGCCGATCAAACGGCACCCTGCCAGACTCGATCCGAGAAAGATCCAGCAGTTCGCGAACCATCTGGGTGAGGTTGTCAATTTCATCTTCCATCCGCTGTAGAAACCGGCGGGCGGCGGGCGGATCCTCTAACGCACCTTCCTGCAATGTCTCCGTCAGGGCTTTCAATGACGCCAGCGGAGTGCGAAGTTCATGCGAAACATTGCTGACGAAATCCCGCCGCACCGTTTCCAAACGGCGAGTTCGTGTCAAATCCTGGAATACCAACAAGGTGCTGCCAGGCAGACTGGATTCCAAAGGAGTCGCGGTCGCCTGTACAAACAGGCGCTCCGGGCTGGTTTCCAGGGTGGATATTTGCTGCTTTTTGCTCTCACGGGATGTACGCCATAATTCGACCAGCTGATACTGTCTTACAACCTCTATCAGAGACCGTCCCAGTGCCTGATCTACGGTGGTATTGAAAAGCAACTCAGCCGCCGGGTTCGCCAGGATGACAATTCCGTCGCTATCGATCATCAGAACTGCATCGGTCATATGGCGTAGAACTGCTTCCAGTTTGCCGCGTTCCTCCTGGAAATCTTCCAATCGGATATTCAACTGGTTGGCAACCTGTTCAAATGACCGGCTCAATTTGCCAATCTCGTCTTCGCGGCTGGAAGTCAGATCAAGGGTAGTATCCCCAGGTTTGAGCCGCTGAACCTTATCTGCCAGCTTTCGTAACGGACGCAGTGTGGCTTCAGCGACCAGGTAAGCCAAAATAATAGTGAGGATTATTAACACCGCGCCAACGCCCAAAATTCTGGCACGCACAGCTCCCACCTCGGCTTCGATGACGGTTAAATCCCGAGCCAGGCGGATAATCGCGGTCGTTTGCCCATTCTCAACCACCGGCACCGCCAGATAGTAGAACCGCCGTTTCAAGGTGTCGCTAAAACGGATTTCGGCACCTTCGAGTCCGTTGAGGGCTGCGCGAACCTCTGGCCGGTTAAGGTGGTTATCCATTGTGAGCGGATCTGCCAGCGAATCCGCGGCAACAACACCGTCAGTGCGGATTAATGTGACGCGGGTTTGGGTTGTATCCGCATACGTCTTAATAACCGGGGCAAGGTCTTCATACGATGCGCCCATCTGAATCTGCGTCGAAATATCGTAAGCCAACAGACTGGCGGATGTGTTGAGACTTTGATGCAGGTTTTCAGTGTAGCGATCTTCGGTGTAATTGGTGAAATATAAACTTATCCCGCCGAGTGACAGCAGGATGAGGACAATAAAAGGAACCGCGATGCGCCAGACAAGCGATGACCGCATGGTTACCCTTCAAAGCGGTAGCCGGCACCGCGTACGGTGACGATTCGGACGGGAATGGCGGGATTTGCCTCTATTTTTTCTCGCAGCCAACGGACATGAACATCGACTGTACGGCTGTCACCAATATAGCCCCAGCCCCAGACTCGTTCCAGGATGAACTCGCGGGTAAGGACCTGTCCTCTGTGCTGCGCCAGGAAATGCAGCAATTCGAATTCTTTGGGTTTTAGCGCCAGCACCTTGTCCTGGCGGCGCACCTCGCGGCGGGTGTTATCAATCACCAGATCTTCAAAAGTAAATTTTAGTGAAGCAGTGAGGGTCGTGCCAGCCAGGGCGACCTCCTCACGGACCAACCGGACACGCCGCAGCATGGCTTTGACCCGTGCCATTAATTCCCGCATACTAAATGGCTTGGTCATATAGTCGTCAGCGCCAACTTCCAGTCCTACAACCCGGTCGATTTCATCGTCGCGGGCGGTTAACATCAAAACAGGCGTGGTCATTTCCTGCCGCAGGATGCGGGCTACTTCAAAACCGTCCAGGCCGGGCAGCATTAAATCGAGCACGATTAAATCTGGATGCGCCTGCCGGGCTTTGTCCAAAGCCGCCAGGCCATCGCCGACAGCCTCCACCTCGTAACCTTGTTTTTTTAGATTGTAGGCCAGGGTCTCCTGTAATGAGACTTCATCTTCGACGACCAGAATTTTATCGGCCAATGGTCACCTAACCATATCTTCCAGGAGGAGGTTAAATTGTTGGGAATATTTATTCCGATTGTACCGCTTTTCAATTGCATCGCGACCAGCCGCCCCCATGGCAACGGCAAGCGTTCGGTCGTCTGCCAGACGGCGGATTGCGGAAGCCAGATCAGCCGGGTCGCCGGGATTCACCGCCAGACCTGCGTTTTCTTCCAGGACCACATCGCTTATCACTCCGCCAATGGCTAAAACAACCGCTTTTCCGGCAGCCATATAATCAAACACTTTATTGGGATAAGTGGTTCTATATAATTCAATTGGTTTAAGTATGGCGATGCAAGCGTCGGCGGATGCCAAAACGTCCGCCATTTTATTTTTAGGTTGGGAGGGAACAAACGTGATGTTACCAAGGTTTAGCTGTTCGGCCTGATCCACCAACGCTGGTTTTTCCTTGCCATCCCCGACCAACACAATTTGGATGTCTTTACGGTCCGCCAGCAAGGCAGCAGCCTGTAGCACCACCCCCAAATCATTGGACATGCCATGCGCACCGGCATACATCGCCACAAATTTGCCATCCAGGTGGTATTGGCTGGAAAATGATCGTCCGCCATCCTCCGGGGTGAACATGCCAGGATCAGCCCCATTGGGAATCAACTCCACCCAGCGTGCGCCACGCTCGGTGACGTGCGGAATGAACCCGGGTGAATTGACCACCAACCGATTGGCACGGTGGTAGAGGAAGCGCTCCAGCCACTGGGATAATCGAATCAAAGTGCGGTTTTTGAGAACGCCAACAGCGATGGCAAAAGCCGGCCAAAGATCGCGTACCTCGAACAGGAAAGGGATGCCTTTCAGCCGGGCAAGCAGCCAGGCTGTCACCCCCTGGAAAATCGGCGGCGAGGTTCCCCAGACCAAATCGACACTCCGAACACCCAGCCCAGCCCAAAAGGAAGAAACCATGAAACTGAAGAAACTCAATACCCGGTGAACAAAGCTCTTATGCAGGGCTGGATAGGTGTAGGTGCGCAAAATGGTGATGCCCGGCTCAGGTTCTTCACGGCTTGACCAATGGATTTTGGATTGGCGGGCGGAACCAGTCAGGTAGCTGACCGGACTGGCGATGATTGTCACACGGTGCCCCTGACCCACGAGAAAACGCGCCATTTCGTGATGGCGCGTTCCGCCGGCTTCATCCAATGCCGCGAATGCCTGATGGATCAGCAGGATATGCATGGGTTCATTTTAATGCAGATTAGGAGTGAAGTCAGGTGCAGGCAGGCAGCTATTCAGAATCGAGGGCTTCGATCTCAATTCTAGTTTTGAAAATCATGGGTTTTACCACTGTGAAAGTAACTTGATAGGAATAAACCGGAACCACCTGGAGATAAGTGGGCGAATACCAGCCTTCATTTTGGAAATCGCCGATGGCTCCCTGCTGTATAATGCCGCCCCGCACAAGCCGGTAATCTAAAAGATCGGTTGGGTGGAGATCCTCAACCTGGATATGGAGCTTCAGGGTCTCCTTAGCGCCAAACACGGTCAGTTTTTGCCCAATCAGCGAATACTTACCATCTGGCACCATCCACTGAATGGTCATGGTGTGGATGCTGCGCTCATT
>DATBWK010000306.1:0-15475 GCA_036514835.1 Bellilinea sp. | reverse complement strand
ACTTCAATAGGCTTGCATCCAGACGCCAATATCCACCTGGACCTGGAGGCGGTGGAACGTGCCTTTGCAGTGGCAAACACAGACCAATCGGGAAAGTTGTTGAGCGACGTCCCGGCAGATTTGAAAGTCCTTCAATCTGCGGCTGACTGCCATCGCGGGCCATTCCTGGCGGGTCTCTCTCTGGGAGATGCCCCGGGTTTCGATGATTGGACAGGCCTTCAGCGCGAGGACTGGCAGCGCCGTCTTGCTTTGATTCTTGACCGGCTGTCAGAAATTCAATTTGCCCGCGGCGAGTTTGTTGAGGCTGCCCTAACGGCATCCCGCTGGATCGCATTGGATCCGCTCAGTGAAGCGGCATACCGCCGTAAAATGCGGGTGCATTTTGCAGCTGGCGAACGCGGCAAAGCCCTGGAGACGTATGAAGCTTGCCGTAAAACCCTGAACAGCGAATTGGGCATAGAGCCGGAGCCGGATACCGACGCCCTGGCGGAACGGATTCGCAGTCAACCGGCTGCCGAGAGTCCGCACCGGCGCCGCACACCCGATCAACCGCCCAGGGCGGAAACCTCGGTAGATTTTCTCGGCAGCTTGTTCACAGGCCGCAATAACGAGGTCCAGGCATTGACGGATAGCTACCAACGAGCCGCAGACGGCCAGCCTCAAGTAGTGATCCTGCAGGGCGAGTCGGGCATTGGCAAAACCCGGTTGGCCATCCGCTTTTTGGCGTGGGCGCGCGCGCAGGGGGCTGAAGTACTGCATGGCGGCGCGTTCGAGAGCGGCAGCTATTTTCCCTTCCAGCCGCTGGCAGATGCTCTGCGCGGGAGATTTGAGTCTGAAAAATCCTTTGACGAATGGCAGGGCGGCATTTGGACAGCGCCGCTCAGGGAGCTGTTACCGGAATTTCGCGACCGCATCCCAAATATTCCTGATTCACCGATGGCTGCCGAACTGCTGGATCCCGAATTCAACCCGCTAAAATTCTTTGAGTCCCTGGTGCAGCTGACGCTGGCATTGGCGCAGCGGGCGCCGTTGGTATTGTTAATCGATGACCTGCAATGGGCTGACAGCGCCACACTGGATTTTCTTCACTATGCCATCCGGCGTTGGCGGGTCAATGGCACACCTGGCGAAGGAAACCGCATCTTGCTGCTGGTCGGCTTGCGGACCGAAGGTTTAGCCACCATTAACCCTAGCGGGGCTGGCAATGGGGCGTCCGCTTTGATTCAATGGCTGGCGCGGGTAGAACGCGAGGTAAGACCGGTGCATCTCGAACTCGCGCCGCTGGGGGAAGCCGAGACAGTTAACCTGATCCAGTCCATCTTATCGCCGCCGGCGCCTGATTTCGCGGAAGGGTTGTACGCTGAAACTCGCGGACACCCCTACTACATGATCGAAATATTAAAAGATTTGCTGGAACGGCGCGTGCTGCGCCCAAAACGTAAGGCGCAGGGAAATTGGACTTTTTCGGTGAATGGCGCCTACGAATTTGGAAAAGCCGACCGGATTCCCTCGACCGTTTATGCCGTGCTCCGGTCGCGCTTGAACCGGCTCAGCCCCAACGCGTTCGGGCTGCTGGCAGCCGGAGCAGTGCTTGAACAGGAGATCACGTTTGAGCATCTGGCAGGGGTTGCCAATGTCAATGAAGACCTGGCGCTGCCTGCGCTGGACGAATTGATCAGCGGAAGGTTGTTCCTGGAAAGCGGCGCGCCAGGCGCTGCCAGCGAGTATATCTTCGTCAACGATGTGCTGCGGGATGTGGTATACACCGAAGCTGGAGATGCCCGCCGCAGGTTATTCCACCGCCGGGCGTTGGAACTGCTTGAGGCAGAAGGCGACTCGGAGGCGGTGCTGGCGCACCATGCCTTGACTGCCGGGCTGTGGCAGGATGCATTCCGTCACAGTTTGGCAGCTGGACGGGAAGCGCTGCGTCTTTCTGCTGTGAGCGAGGCCATTTTCCATCTTGAGCGTGCCATGCAGATCATCCACGAGGAAACACTGCCTGAAATGCCGCAGGAATCCGAAGTGCGGGCGTTGGAAAGCCAGCTCAATCAGGCCAGGGAGAGAGCAGCTCAAATGGAAGATAACCCCGACAGCCTGCCTGAAGGGTGATCATTAATAAAAACGGTCAATAAAGTCGTATAATTACTGGAACAATTGATTGCCAACTGGATAGGGGTAAAAGTAATAATTGATCACTGCGAAAGAGTCGGAACTGCGCCAGGTACCGCTGTTCGAAGTATTGACCAACGAAGAGTTGGCCGCTATAAAACCGCGCTTCAGCAGCCTGAACCTGAGCCCGGCGGAAATCCTCTTTCGCGAGGATGAACCGGGAGACACACTCTATATTGTCGTGCAAGGGCTGGTCGAGATCATCAAATCGCTGGATGCAGCGGGGGAGCGTATTTTAGCCGTGCGAGGCGAGTCTGAATACTTTGGCGAGATGAGTCTGTTCACGCTGGAGCATCGCCGCACTGCCAGCGCGCGTGCGTTGACGGAAGTCAGCTTGATGGCCTTGACCAGGGCGGATTTTGACAGCATTCTGCAGCGCCACCCGCAGTTGGCTTATGAAATGATGCGGGTTTTGAGCACCCGGCTGGATGAATCACACAACCGCTCCATCAAAGACCTGATGAAAATCAACCAGGATTTGGTACAAGCCAATACAGACCTGGTGGCTGCCCAGGCGCAGTTGATCGAGAAGGAAAAGTTGGAACGCGAGCTGCAGCTTGGTCAGGAAATCCAGCGCAGCATTTTACCGCAGTCGCTGCCGCTGTTACCGGGGGTGGAACTGGGCGCCATAATGGAGCCTGCCCGCATGGTGGGCGGCGATTTTTACGACGTCATTCCGCTCAAGGGGGATAAAGCCGCTGTGATTATCGCCGATGTGACCGACAAGGGAATTCCGGCTGCCATCTTTATGGCACAGACCTTCGCGCTGCTTCACTCGGCGGTCAGTGCGCATGTTTCGCCGAAAACCACACTGCTCAAGGTCAATAAAAGTTTGCTGGAGATGAATGCCGGTGGCCTGTTCGTAACGGCGCTATACGGCATTTTAAATCTGAAAACCCACGAATTCCACTACGCCCGCGCCGGTCACGAACCTCCGGTGATTGCCCTGCCGGGAGAGCCCGCTGTGGAATGCGCAGTGCGAATTGGGCAGCCGCTCGGCATCCTGGAAAAACCGGTCATCGACGAGCAGCGCGTGACCCTGCCGCCGGGCAGCGCCATGCTGCTCTACACCGACGGGCTGACGGACAATTTGGCCAAACATATGAGCGACAGCGGCAGCCAATCCGCGAGCGGGGAAGGAAAAAGCCATCCAACGCCTAAATCGCAATGGATGGAGCTGTTTTCAGCGCTCAGAAACGCGCCGGCCCAGAATATTTGCACATCGATTTACCGGGCTTTTAACCGCCCGCCGCAGTTCGACGACGTCACACTGCTGGTGCTTAAGATCACCTAAGCCGAGACTAAAGACTGTTTCAGCTCAGCCAGGCGCTCGACCGTGTAGCGGTAGCCAATCTCGACAATTTCCGCGTATGCACCGAAATCCATCGATTCAAACTGCGTCACCGGCGGTTTGAGCAAAATATCAGCCTGTTCTTCCAATTGCTGCCGGCGGTAGATACCGTTGACCTCGGACGCTCCCATCAAATTGGTCATGATGGAAGGGATGCGCTGTTTCTTGCCAAGCGGCACAATCTTGCGCAGCAGCCCCCGCCAACCCGAATAATCCGCTTCAAAGTCATAACCGGCAAATTTATTCTTTTTGGGGCTGGTGTTAACCCCAATCACTGTGCCGCCCTGGCTATCGGCTTTCATAATGTCCACCGGAAACGCATTCATCACGCCGCCATCGACCAGCACGTCGCCCTGCCAGGCAACCGGTGAAAAGATGCCGGGGATGGCAGTGCTGGCACGCACCGCCAGCCATAACGGTCCGCTGCGGTGAATCTGCGGCTCGGAACGGGTCATATTGGTGGAAACGCAGAAAAAAGGCGTCCATAAATTCTCGATCTGCAGCTCGCCAAACGTCTCTTGATACATGCGAGACACTTTTTTCGAGGCAACCAGAGAACTCAGAGGAAAGGTGTAGTCCAAAATCTTCTTTGGCGAGCCAAACACCTGGCAGACTTTCTCGATCTGCTCGTAACTCATTCCAGCCGCCAGCGCCCCGCCGATCAACGCACCCATACTGGTGCCGCCGACCATATCGATCGGGATGCTAGCTTCTTCGATGGCGCGAATCACGCCGACATGCGCGAAACCGCGCGCTCCGCCGCCGCTGAAGACCAGCCCGGTGGCGCGGCCTGTGATCCGGCGGGCCAGGCGCGCAAAATCGCCTTTCACGCCCATGCGAACATGATGAACGGCGCGGTATTCGCGGCTTTTCAGCCAGGCAGCGGTTTTCTGAGGATAAGCCAGGTTCGAAGGTTGAATCAAAATCAAATCTGGCCTGGTTCGACTCGGCTGCCCATCAACGCCTCCCAAATCTACGGGTGCGCGGTCGCCGAAGCCGGCTTGCAGCACCCGGTCGGCCTGGCGCAGGGATCGCGTTGACCATTCGCTGGGCTGCATATCCAACTCGTAGAGCACAAACTTGTAGTGGTTCTCCTGTTCGTGCAGCCAGTTGGCGACTGAATAATTGAGCGTATCTTCCGGCGCAACCTGTGAGGCCCCAGCCTTGCCGAACAGGCTGTCAAAACGCTGGCTGTCCAGGCGCAGGGTGGGACCAAAGCTAGATAGTTCGTCAGCCAGTTGCTGGGCCAGGTCGCCCAGAGGTAAGGCCGAGTCGAGCGATTGCAGCGCGATGGTGACGACTGAACGTCCGATAGATGGCGGCTGGGCAGCGATGCGCCGGGAACGCTCAATGATCAAGCGGGTAACCGCCTGAAGGAAACCGGGATGAACCGCGACCAGTTCTTCATATACCTGCCGGCTGATACCGACCACGTCTGAGTCGCGCAAGGCCAGGATGGTGGCTGAGCGCGGCTGGCGGCTGACCATGGCAAATTCACCGACGCTTTCGCCGCGTTCGATTTCGCCTAAAATTTTCGCGTCCTGGCCGTCCTCCCTGGTTTCCATAGCCAGCCGGCCATTTACCACCAGGTACATGGTGTCATCGACCTCCCCCTGGCGAATCAACACCTCGCCCGCTTTCAATTGACGCCAGTTGACCTTATGCTGCAGGTCGTGCAGCGCCTGGGCATCCAAAGGGCCTAACAGGCGGGTGACTGCCAGGGCCAGCTGCGTGCGCTGGATGCGCGGCAGCATCTTTTCGATCAATTTTTGCGTCAGAGCCGGGTATTTCTGTGAAATTTGATCCAGACCGTCTTTGGACAGGCTGATCAAGCGGGCGTCCGTCAGAGCGCGTACAGTTGCCGAGCGCTTTTGGCCGGTCAATAGCGCGATCTCGCCTACACTTTCGCCAGAATCGAGCACATCGATGCGCCGTTCCTGCCTGTCCGCGCCAGTCAATAATACCGACAGCGCACCGCGGGTGATGACATACATCCGGTCACCGGCATCCCCCTGTTTGAAAAGCAGGTCACCCTGCAGGAGCGTGACCAGTTCCAGGTGAGCGGCAAATTCCTCTGCCATAGCTTCATCCATGTCATCCGGGCAACTAAAATATTGGCAAAAAGTGCTTAAACGCTGTCGACTGGCTTCGATGTCCATTACCACCTCAATAAAGATGAATGGCCTGGTCGAGAGCTTCGTCCAGGCTTTGATTTCTGCCGGTTTCCCAGGCTTGTTCCTGCTGATAGGTGTCCAGGGACGCGCGCGCCGGCTGCAATAATTCGTCCATTTTACGGACTTCGTCTTTGGATAAGGGCGCCTTGATGGCTTCCCGAACGACGGACGCGGCACCCACCAACATCAGCGCATCGGTATATTTTCCAGCCAGGCTGGCCAAACAACCGATATCTTCCAATAGATAGGCCAGCGCCCAGCGGTCGCCCAGGTCGCGATTCAACTGCAGGCTCTCGCGGTACAGCTTGAAGGCCTGGAGATAGTCCCCTAAACTCCGGATGACATTCGCCAGGTTATTCAAAGCATTGGCCACGTAGTATTTGTCGCCCACCTGCCGCTGCAGCGCAACCGCTTCCTCCAGGAAAGTACGGGCTTCCTGCGGGTCGCCCTGGTCGAGGGCCACATTCCCCAGGTTATTCAGCGAAACCGCGATCGCCCAGCGGTCCGCCAGCTGCCGGCGAATTTCCAACCCTTTTTCGTGCAGTTTGCGGGCTTCGGCGTAACCTCCAGCCAGGCGGGCAATGATGCCGAGGTTGCTGAACAGGCTGGCTACCCGCTGCTGCTGCCCGAGCTGCTGCCACACCAGCAGACTGCGCTGGTAGTAGTCGCTGGCCTGATGCATGTTCCCCTGCTGGGTAGCCAATGAGCCAAGCGATTGCAGCGTTTGGGCGACGCCGGCCTGGTCTCCTAAATTCTCGAAGGTGTTGTGCGCCTGATGGAGAGTCTGGCTGGCCAGATCATACTTCCCTTGTTTGCGGTACAACTCGCCCAGGCCAGCCTGGCAGCGAGCGGCTCCCAGGAAATCATCCTTTGAGATGGCCAATTCATAGGTCTGCTGATAATAATTGGCGGCTGCTTCCCAGTTTCCGACCACCTCCAATACCTGGCACAATTGGAGGGTCACTGGGATGCGTTGAGCCGGTTCCAGTTGGTCCACAACAGCCTGGTAATACTCAATCGCGGCTAGATTGGCATATTTCTGTTTGGCGGCATCGCCAGCTTTGATAAAATATTCAATTTTCCTGGCCTGGTTTTCACTCCTGCCATAATGGAAAGCCAACAGGTCCAGGAATTGGGTCAGTCGGTCGGGATAGTTAAGCTCCAGGAAGGCGGCAATTTGCTCGTGGAACAATGCGCGGGTGGCAAATGGGAGGTTTTCGTAGGCTACTTCCTGGGTGAGGATGTGCCGGAAGAAGTAAGTGAGTTCAGGTTCGGCGTCATCGATATCCAACTCGCCCCGGCTTAACACCGCCAGGTCCTGGTTCACCTGAGCATTTTCTTTTTCAATGCCATGGACCCCAAACAGCAGCGACGCCTGGAAAATGCGGCCAATGACGCTGGCGACTTTGATGGTGATCTTCTGGCTCTCAGTCAGTTGATCGATGCGGCTCAGTACCAGCGAGCGCAGGCTGGAAGGCAGCTGCAGCTGCGTGGTGCTGCGATCATCCAACAAATCCTGGCCTGAGTCCACCAAAAAATTGATGGATTGCTCCGCAAAGAACGGATTGCCATCCGCTTTGGCAACAACCTGTTTAATCAACGCTGCGGCAACCTTGTCATCTCCACCCAACGCCCGCGAAAACTTTTGCCGCACCAGGGTCTGCATTTCTGCGTCAGCCAAAGGGGGTAACGCCAGTTCATGGTAGTAAGGCAACGCACTAACACGCTGGGTTGTCAACCGCTCAATGGTTGGCGGGCGGAGGACCAGCAGCACCAGGACGGGTAGATCCGCGATGCCCCGGCACAACACTTCCAATAAATCATGCGATAGCGGGTCGATCCAGTGCAGATCCTCCAATATGAGGATCATTGGCTCGCGGCGGGCACGTTCCTGCAGGCATTCCGTCAGCAGCCCTTCCAACGATGATTTGCGGATTTTAGCATCCAGGCTGCCGGTGAGGTCATTATCCGGCATCGCCAGGTTCAAAACCGGAGCCAGCAGGGGTAAACGCTGCACCAAGAGCGGATGGTATTTAGAAAAATATGCCTGTACGATTTCGATTTGCTGCTCAGCGGGTGCCCCAACGGGAATACCAAAAAATGTCTGCCAGATTGGCCGCCAAACCCCATAACTGGCGTTCGCACCATATGCCTGGCATTCACCGGCGAGCACGGTCATCTGGTCCAACGCAATATCACGGACAGCCTGGCGGGCTAATACGCTTTTACCGATCCCGGCTTCACCGATGATGCCAATGATCTGTCCCTGGCCGCCCAGGGCAGCTGCCATAATTTGCGCGATCTCAGTGATTTGGGTTTCGCGGCCGATCAGCGCGTGGCGGTCGGCAGGCATTAACGTCTTTTCTGAGCGGGCGCGAAGCTGTAAAGGCTGGAACACGGCTATCGCATCGGACTTGCCCTTGACTTTGATCTCCGGCATTTTCTCCCAGGCGATACTGTCAACCGTTTGGCGCTGGATGGCCGAGGTTGCCAGGATCTGCCCCTCTGCCGCTGCCTGCATCAGACGGGCTGCCAGGTTGACGGCGTCGCCCAGCACCCCGTAGGTACGGCTGTCCGTGCCGCCGTAGGCGCCTACCCGCATATGTCCGGCGGTGATGCCTATTTGAGCGGTCAGCGGCGGGGTAATTTCCTTAACCAGCTCGCGCAGCGCGAATGCCGTAAGCACGGCTCGCAGCGCATCATCTTCATGGGCGTGCGGTGCGCCAAAAGCCGCGTACAGGTAGCTGCCTTTGTCGCCAATGGTCAACTGGATCAGGGTGCCGTCATAGTCCTGCAAAATCAGCTGCACGCGCCGGATGAACCCATCCAGCACCGATTGCGAGGAAGAATCATCCTGAAAGTCCAGGCCATTGAAGCGCAGGAACAAGGTAACAGCCGGACGGAGCTCAGCCAGGAACTCGCCTTTGCCCTGCTGGAGCCGCTCGTAAACCGCTTTCAGCAGCCAGGGCCGCACCCGTTTGCTGCTTAACTTTCCGGCGGGCAGCGGTTGCCAGGGTTGGTCAATTACCTCACTTTGGAGTGACTGCACCACGACCGCCTCTGGGTTGGCTTGTTGGCCACCCCGCCGTTCTCCTAAAACCAGCAAACCTTCCATGAGGGCAGCGGTTTTGCCATCTACGACCACTTCACCGCGCCCGGCATGATGTTCGGCTGCAGCCAGCCTGTCCAGCGGTTCGCCGCACAACACCTCGATCACCTGCATGGTGGGATCACCCACTAAAAAGCGGCGTACATTGCCCACCGAGACGGCAGTTTTTAGTTCCAGGGAGACCATAGTCCCGGCAGCAGTTTTCATTTGATTAAAGGTCCGCATGGCAGCCTGCATGGCAAGCGCACAGGCAACCGCCCGCCCGCCATCATCGCCATCCAGCCAGCAGGTAATGGCGTCGCCGCTGAAACCGATGACGCTGCCGCCAAAGCGGTGCAGTTGGTTGATAATTGCGTCGTACACCTGATTCAGGTGATGGGTTAATTCCTCAGCGCCGCGCTGCGGTCCCAGTTCGCGGCTGAGCATTTCGGTCAACGGCGTGAAGCCGGAAATATCGGCAAAGATGGCTGCCCCTGCCGTACGTTCCGGTAGGGGCTCATTCCGGTAGAGCGCCTGGCGGCGGTCCATCGGTAGATAGGCAGACAGCAGATCCATAAAGTTGAAGGCCTAAATCCCGTTTAGGCTTGTGGCAACTTACTACGCAAACGGTCAGCCATGATGCGCATGACTTGCAGCGCAAAAAAAGCGGAATGCTGAACCAGGAACAAAAAGCGCGCTTCATTGATCGCAACCAGATCGCAATCCGTTTTGGCCACAGCATCCGCGCTGCGCGGCGAATTGTCAATCAAAGCCATTTCACCGAAAAGATGGCCGGGCCCGTGGGTTTGGATGACTTGATCACCGATTTTGATTTCTACTTCACCGGTTTTCACCACGTACATGGCATCACCGCGGTCTCCCTGCCTAAAAATGACCGTTCCCGCGGAGTACGACACAAAATCCTTCGAATCCTCAAAAATGGATATGTTTGGTTCAGCACTCATGGTTTCTTTTCCTGTTCAGTAGATAGATCATTTACCCCGATGTCCCTGGGGGTCTATGGTTGACGAATATGCCGTAGGGATCGGCTTTTTGGGCTGCCGCTTGCAGACGGATCAACTCTTGCAGGTTTATTTGTTTACCGGGATCGCGCAGCTGGCGGGTGGAATGGGTGAAGTAGCGATGATCCCGTAGAAACCTGACTTGATTGGTGTACCAGACCACGTCGTTAACTGGCTGCAGGATAAAATCCAATTCTTCGCGTAATTCGAGATTGCGGTCAAAAAAACTCGCGCTTCCCAGCACGTCTAAATCGGCGTCAGCCAGGATCTCCTGTAGCAGCCCCCGCGGCGATTGCGGCAGCCGGGTCGCCATGATCATTGCCTGGACGGTCTCCACCTGTTGGGGAGAATAACCAAATCCAGGCAATTCACGGGCAGCGATTTCAGCACTGACAACTTCATGGTCGTGGTGGGCAGTGGTGTAGCCCAGATCGTGAAACAAGGCAGCGGTGCGCAGCAGTAGCTGGTCTTCAACCTCGGCGACTTCCTCTGCCAGGATCATGCGGTCGACTGCCGGTAGAACCTCATCCAGGGTGTGCCTGGGTGAGTGATAGGTGATGCCAGCCGGCAGGTGATTATTCAATTGGTAAATTGCGAAACGTCTGGCAGCAGTGAAATCCGGTTGGGTCATGGATGACGGCCTCTTTGGTGATGGGATGATGATTATCTCGAAGGGATGGTTGAATCATATAAAGCGCCGCCATCTATGGCGCCAACGCCATTGCCCATGTCATGGTCAACCACCGGTACCAGTAATTCACCGGAACAGGATGCTCCGAAACTATCTGTGGCGCTAAAGGTGATGTGATAGACGCGCCCATCGCCGTTTCCGTCGCGTTCCGAGCGAATCTGGGCCTGGCTGGTACCGATTCCACTGCCGTCGGCAACCGGCCCGACCAATTCATCCTGGAATATACTGTCGATGCGAATGGTGAAGGGGTCGCCATCGGGATCAAACACATTCAAAACGCCAACGGTGACGAAATCCTTATTGGACGGCCAGATGAAGGTGTTGCTGGAAAGCGCAGTGCTGCAGACAGGCGCCTGGTTGACGGTGGTTACCGTCAGCGTGACGGTGGCGGGCAGCGATGCTCCCAGGGCGTCATTGGCGGTGTAGCTAAAGCTGTCCGAGCCGGTGAAATCGGTATTGGGGGTGTAGCTGAAGGAGCCATCGAGGTTGAGCTGCACCACACCGCTGCTGGCACCGCTGACCAAAACCGCGGTCAACGAAGCATTTTCCGGATCGAGGTCGTTGGCTAATACACCCGGCGCCGGGACGTTCAGCACCGTGTTTTGCAACAGGCTGTAGGCGTCGTCCACCGCCTGCGGGATCTCGTCGAGATTGACTGCCGCGCTGGCGGAAGATGCCAGGTAGCGCTCATCTTCCAGGCTGACGATCTGACCATTCAAAGGCACGTCTCCGACAAAGTAAACCGTCATCCCGTAGATTCCGGCTGGCAGGGCGGCGGTATCCAGCGACGCGCGTCCGCTGTAATCCGTGATGAGCGGGTAAGTGAACACCCCGGCAGGGCTTTCCAGAACAAAGAAGAGCGTCTTTTCCGGCAGGCGGCGCACGCCAGAGGACAATACGGCAGTCACCAGACTGGACGCGCCCGGACGGCTGGTGACAGTAGTCGGGGTGAGCGTTATCTGGGTGCCAGCTTTGGAAATATCTACCAGCGCCGAAGCACTGGCACTCAGGTAGGTGGATGAGCCGGCAAAGGAGGCGGTAGCCAGGTTTTGCCCGGGTAGACCCAGCAGGGCAATTGTCAGGGTTACACTGCCGTCCGCGCCGGTGAGACCCACCCGGGTTTGATTGCCAACACGCAGGGATACCGGTTGGCCGGACAACGGCTGCCCGGCACTGGTGAGAGTGGCGCTGAGGTCAACCGGGCTGCCATACACGCCGCTGGTCGGAGCGCTCATCGTCAGTTGAGTGGCCTGGGTCGGTCCGCCAACCAGATTCGGGACAAAATAGCGCCCGATGTTGGTGGACAGACTGACGAGCCCCACGCCATTGACAGCTTGCACGATATAGCGGATGTCGGTGGGGGCGGTGGCGCTCAAAGGCAGCGACGCGGTCCAGCGGGTGCTTTCGGCAGCGTCTTGAACCAGGTCGAGCGATTGCCACTGCCCGTAGAACGGGCCGTTGACTGCGGTGTAGGTCACCCACACCGATTGAATCCCGACGGAGGGGTTGGCTAACACAGTAGCGTTAAAGTCCACCTGACCGGGAGTGCCTACCGCAACCACATTCAGGATCGAGGGAGCAGCTGCCAGGGCAGGGGTGGAATTGCCGGCGTAGGTCTGGATATTGTTGTTGTAGAACAGACGGAAATCCATGCGGTCAAATTGACGCAAGGTGCCGGTGGTCAAACTGGCGGGATCCGATAGGAACTGGGCAGGAATCGCCTGCAGCTGCGTGGATCCGGTCACGTTATTGGTCAACTGGCTGAAGTAGTTGGCACTCCAGGGTTGCACCGGGAAGTACACGTTGCTGGCGAAAGGCGGGTGAATGCCACGGATCTCGGTGGTCGAGGCTCCGGTGAGCGGCAGGATGTTTTCACGGTCGGTGTAAAGGCCGCCGCGGAAGCCAACGCCGCGTAAAACGGTGCCCGTCAGGGACACATTACGGCGCTCCAGCGGCAGAACCGGCTCTGCCGGATTGGTGAGCTGACCCGAGCCGCCAGAAAGATAGGTTGCCACGACAGAATCGCTCTGCGAAACCGAATCAAGCACAACGGTGTGCGTAGCGAGGGCTGGTAGAACGCTCAAATCAGCGCTGGACAAACCCAATGCGGCGCCCGGGTCGCTGACCGCCGGGGTGGAGGAGGTCACTACCGGGGTTGAGCCCGGCTCTGTCAGTCTTTGCCCCGCCATATTGACGCTCAGCATTGGCAGGCCAAACAAGCTGGCTTCCAGCAGCGCTTTTAGATGGATAGGCCGCAGGGAGGTTGTATCCGCCAGGTAAATCTGCTTGGCGCGCATCAAAGCCACGCCCACTGGCACCGCACCCTGACCGGTGCGCAGCTGACGGCTGAATTCATAATACAGCCGCTCGCTGTATTCGATAAAGTCGGTGTCACCGTACTGGTAACCGGTACCGGCGATCAGCGTAGCGCCTTTTTGAGCGAAGGCCGAAGCCCAGTCCGGCTGCGGAGTGACGTTGGGCACGGCGTGCTCATTCACCAGGTTGTAGCCGGTATGGCAGCCTGGGCTGAATACGATGGCATTGGTGAAGTCGGTCAGCGAGGCAACCAACTCGGCCGTGGTCAGGCGGGTGGTGTAATCCGCTGCCAGGGCGCTGCTGGCGCTAAAATGACCGGCCAAAAAGACCAGGTCATGGCGCGAGCTGAGCAGGGCTTCGCTCAACTGGCTGGCGGTCCAGGCGCTGGCAGCTGTGGGAGGGTCGCCGCGCGGTTGAATCAGCGTGTCGGCGGTGACCCCAGAGCCGGCTTCCAACTGCGCCAGCACCGCTTCGGCGCCGTCGGTCAAGAAATCGTAACCGGTCACCAGAAGCGAACTCGGGGCGGGCAAGACGCCGTCCGCGGTGCCAAGGTAGGCATCCACCACCACTTTGGCTTCGGCGGCGGTCTCTACCAGCCGCCCGACTGCCAGGTCAAGCAGCGGCAAATCATCGCCTTTGACGGATATACTGAGGGCTGCGCCGTAGTCATCCTGGCTGAGGAAATAGCCGGACTTCAGGCTTGCCTGTGAGGGCGAGTTTTCCAGAACGGGCGGGACAAAATTCTTTTCATTGCCGAGCATGGCGCCATCGGCATGGCGGAAGAAGGGAATCACATTATCTCCGCCGACCAACACAACATACTGCAGGTCATTACCGCTGCGGTAGCGGGTGATGATTTCTTTGATGGTGTCTGCCAGGATATTCTGGGCTGCCGGGCAGGCCGGGTTGGCGTCTGCCTGGGCGTAGGCGGCTGTCACACGGGCATCATCCGCCACGTTGACCAGCACACCGTTGACCTCGGGTCGTCCCGCCAGCTGTGTCAGCTGCTGCAGCAGCGCAGCTTTTTCCTCGCTGCTGCCAGCCATGCGGCTCAAATTGGTCAAGATAATGGTCTGGAAATCACCAGCCAGCGGGTTGAGGGTGGCAGCGGTGGTGAGAGGCGCCACATTTACGCAGATATTGCTGGTGAGAGAAACGGCCAAATGGAATGGCGTGGTCAGGTTGAAGTTGCCATTGCGTCCGCGCACGCGCAGGTAGAAGTCGCCGGTCTGATCCCAGGTGTTGACGCGGATTCCTTCGCTGGTAGTACCCTCAAAGGCTGAGACTGCCAATAAACTTCGGCTTTGCGCACCGCTGAATGCGTCCGGGCTGAAAGCGTCGGGCGAGAAAGCGTCCGGGCTGAAGGCGTCCGGGCTGAAAGCATCCGGGCTAAAAGCGTCGGGACTGAAAGCATCCGGGCTGAAGGCGTCCGGGCTGAAGGCATCCGGGCTGAAAGCATCTGGGCTAAAAGCGTCCGGGCTGAAGGCGTCCGGACTGAAAGCGTCCGGGGCGAATTCGGCACCCAGGCGCAGCAAATCGCCGGGGGTAGTCAGGGTTTGGAAGGCCTGGCTGATATCCTTGTACAGCGTCAGATCGTAATTGTCGGGCAGATTCGTCAACGTGACGATGACCCGGCTTTCCGGATTTACATTGAATTTGTACCAGCGGGATTGGCCTTTGAGGTCCAGGAAATGGCTGGCGCTGGCAGGAGTGCCGGTGAATGGGTCCGGGGTCAGGGAGAGGGCATCTGTCCAGTTGTCGTTACCCGGGCTGGCAGTGACACACGGTGAAAATTCGGAGGTGCTGCCGTCGGGTGCGGTGGCAGTGGCGGTGACGAAGCTATTGGATGCCAGGGTAACTGCCAGCGTTTGTGAGAACAGCGCGTTGCCGCTCGCATCGGTGGTCAGATCGAAACCGCCGAGCAGGGTCTGCCCCTCGCCATAATTGGTAGCATCGCAGACCGCATTGGAGAATAATTCGATGCGGTACACCAGGTTGGGTTGGGAATTGATGCGTCCGTCAAAGGTTGCACTGGCTGTGCCCGGTACCACCTGGTTGACCACCGGGAAATTCTGCAGCTGGTTGGCACCCGTGTCAACATCACCCACGTCGTTTACTGTGACTCCGCCGCCGGCCAGGTCGATGCCCAGACCGCCGTTGTCAAAAATCTGGTTGCCGAGGAATTTATTACCCTGGCCAGACAGCACCACAATGCCGCTGCCGCCAAATTCGGTGATTGCGAGACCTTTGACCTGGCTGTTGGAGGCTGCCAGAGTCAGGCCGTTGACAGTGCTGCCAGCCTGGCTGCCATCCAAAACGATTAGCGGTGAACCGGAGAATCCGGGTTGGGTGGTACCTGCAATGACCAGCGGGTCGCTGATGGTTGGCAGTGCCGTGGTTAACCCCAGAACGAATGGAGCAGTTCCGGGTAAATTGAAGTGGATGCGGTCGGCTGCAGCGCCGTTGGGAGCGCCGTTGGCGGCAATCACCGCTTCGCGCAGGGTGCAATTTAGGAAATCGCAACGTCCATCATTGGCATCGCCGCCGGCATTGACCAAATATGGACTGCGCTGCAGCGGGCTTTGCTCCTCAACTGCACCGATGTCACAGCCTGCACCTATCGGGCGCGGCAACCCGCGTTGATCAGTAGACGGGCAGCCGGAA
>DATBWK010000305.1:0-2428 GCA_036514835.1 Bellilinea sp. | reverse complement strand
GTTGGCGCTGATCTTCGGGTTGGTTAACGCCATCATTCGGCCGTTGCTGATGGCAGTCAGCTGCCCGATCCTTATTCTCACCCTTGGGCTCGGGACATTGCTGATCAATACCGCCATGTTCTGGCTGGCAGGCGTGATCGGAACCCAGTTTGGCGTTGGCTTCACCGTCAACGGCTTTGTTGGGGCTTTCCTGGGAGCGTTGGTGGTGAGTGTGGTCAGCTTTATTTTGAGCTTGTTCTTCAATAAAAACAAATAAGCACTAAACCCGGAAAATGATAATTACAACAAAACTTCCTCCCCTATTTTTAGGGGAGGAAGTTTTTTATACCATTACTCGCGAAAGTCGCAGCTATAAGAGCATGGCAAGACGGGGATTATTAGTCGGTCACGGCGCAAAAAGCCTTGCACTTGGGGTCGTAGGGTGGGTGCCGGTTTTGCACCCACCAATCTCGGTTGTAAGGGTGAGGCAAAAACGAAATCAATAATCGATCATGGCGCTTTAAGCCTCGCCCTCAGCCTGCATGGTCAAGAGATCCTGGGCGAGGCTTAAGGACTACTTTCCGGATCAATTACTTATCCCTGCCTCGCCCTTACAGGTGTTGCACGCACCTGACGTCATTAAATCAAACGGGAGGGCCTGGAAGCCCTCCCCTACGTCCAATTGATGGTTGTTGAGGTGTACTAACTATCAAAAATTACTCGGTTGGAACGGTGAACCCCAGCAGCAGGTTATTTCCAGCGTCGCTGACCCATACTCTGCCTTCTGCATCTACCTCGATGCCAGACGGCAGGCCAAAACCATCCGAGCTTGGGCTGTAATCACCCCAGCCGCGCACAAACTGACCTTCGCCGGTGAATTCCAATACGCGGTATCCTTCGGGATCAGTGAAGAACACATGACCATCCTGGTTAACCGCGATATACGGTTTGTTTTCCAGCGAGGTGCCGTACCAGGCTGAAACTTCCCAGGAACGGACCAGTGTGCCTTGCAGGGTTACTGGATCGATGGTAAACACTTGCACCCGTTGATTCCAGGTGTCGGTGATGAAAATTTCATCCTGCGCACTGATGGCAATGCCGACCTGTTCGTCGAATTGGCCTGGGTCAAAACCCGGGGTGCCAAACTGAGTCACAAAAGTGCCGTCCTGATTGAATACCACCACGCGCTTGTTGCCAGTATCGGTTACGTACAACCGTCCCAATGAGTCAAAGGCCAGATCGCGCGGACCCCAGAAGGCATCCGGCGCTTCACCCTGGCCAAAATAACCCCAAATCTGGATGAATTGTCCGTCTGCGGTGAACTTCTGGATGCGGTGATTCCAGGTATCGGCCACAAACACCGATCCATCCGGTGCGATCGCAATGCCCCACGGCTCGTAGAACGTACCGCCCGGCGCCTCACCGACCTGCAGGTTGCCAAAACTGCCCCAGGCGATCTCAAAATCGCCGGCAGCATTGAATCGTTGAATCCGGTTGTTGCGCGAATCCGCCACATACACAGAACCATCCGCGGTGAAGGCCATACCGCGCGGCGCCTGGAATTGGCTGGTTTGCGTGCCAGACGCCCCCAGGATACGGTCCGGCGTCAAAGCGATCATGCCCTGGACATACGGATCGATTTGTTCCTGGGTCGGGATTTCCGGCGAGGCGCCGTAATTCCAGATCTGAGCAATGATGTCTTTGCGCACATACATTCTCAGCTGCTGGGATGGATCCCAATTAGCCAGCGTCAAGTTGCTGCGGCCGCTGACAGCCGCATATTCGGTGTAATCCCGGTTGAGCCAGATCTGGAACAGCGCCGATCGCATTTCCGGCAATTTCAGAGCGTCAGTGATGCGCTGCCAAGTCAGGTTGTAATAGTCCTGCATCGGCCACCACAGACGGTTATATTCAAAATATACGTAGTTGCCGCGTGTGACCGAATCCAGCTTGCCCCAATTCTCTTGCCCGGCGATGATGATCGGGTTGTTCTGCAGGTCGCGCGTGGGGTTGTTGGCGAAATAGCGTTTGTTGGGGAAGTGGCGGAAATACCACCAGAACGGGTAGTTGGCATCAGCGTCATAGGCCACGGCAATGTCCAACCCGCGCGTGGTGCGCCGCGAGATTTCTTCCACCTGCGCCAGGATATCCTTCGGACCACGTGCGGCATGGGCAAACACCAGGAATTCTTTGGCGGTGTCGTAGTTTTGATAGTTGGCGGTGGACGCGGTACGCGCCGTCAAAACCACCAACACCGCCGTGAACACCACGGTCGCGATGTGCAACACCTCGCTGGAAGACCACTGGCTGAGCAGCTTGAGGATGCCCCAGGCAGAGAGTCCCAGTCCAATTGCAGAAAAGATGAACAAACTGGTCGAGCGCAGCTCTTCGAGCGTGTTACCCTGGAAGGGTTGTTGGTTCCCGAGGACGGAGCCCAGTACACCTCCTA
>DATBWK010000304.1:0-8338 GCA_036514835.1 Bellilinea sp. | reverse complement strand
GGATGTCAGACGTCGCGCGTGTTCTTCCTCCCAGGCGACCAGGTATGCATCGTTTTGGAGCCTACCGGTTTCCAATGCCGCTGCGAAGTCCACCGGTGGGTTGAGGATCGGAACGCGGCCGCGGCTGCTCTGTTCGGCTGCTTCCTGGATGATGCGCTGCCAGCGCTGAAGCTTATTATCGAGGGTTTCAGCATCCTGAACCAGCGAGCGGCTGGACAAGACGGGAGTAAATTCACTTGCTCCCACCTCGGTGCATTTTTGCAGCATCCACTCGAATTTTTCCCGCTGAGTCAGGCACAGGAACATGCTCAAGTGGACTGGCGGTTCGCCGCTGATCGCTAATTTTTCCAGCACCCGCCCGGCAACCTGTTCGCGGTTGACCGCGGTCAGTTCGACCCGATATTGCCAGCCGAGGCCGTCCAGCACAATCACCTGTTCGCCGGCGCGCAGCCGCAGCACGCGGAAAATTTGATGGGTAGTCTCAGCCGGAAATAGGATGGAATCGGTTTGAATAGCGCCAGGCGGGAGAAAGAAGCGGTGCATGGATTGACCACCCTCACCTAACCTCTCCCTCCTTGCGGAGGGAGAGGGATTATATCGAGATTAATTTGCTCCGGTGCCGCGCAGGCGCGGATCGAGGGCATCGCGCAAGCCGTCACCCAGTAAGTTGAAGCCCAGAACGGTCAGCATAATGGCTACCCCCGGGAAAAACACCAGATGCGGAGCGTTGAAAATGCTGTTGCGTTCCTCGCCCAGCATCAAGCCCCACTCCGGGCGCGGCGGTTCAGCGCCCAGGCCAAGGAAGGACAGGGCAGCCGCGTCCAAAATGGCGGTGCCGATACCCAGCGTGGCTTGCACGATCAAGGGGGTCAGTGAATTGGGGATGATATGGCCGAACAGCAGCCGTCCCTGCGTGGCGCCAATCGAGCGGGCTGCCACAATATATTCTAGTTCCTTGACCGAGATCACCGTCGAGCGCACCAGACGCGCAAAACGGGGAATCGAAACAATACCAATGGCTAACAGCGCATTGATCAAACCGGTGCCGAGGAAGCTGACGATGGCAATCGCCAGGAGCAGGCTGGGGAAGGCCATCAACACATCCATGATGCGCATCAGGAAGTCATCGAGCCAGCCGCCGACAAAGCCGGCAATGGCGCCAATGACCCCGCCAATAATGATGGCAAAACCCACCGTGCTAAGCCCGACCTGCAGCGATAAGCGCGAGCCAAAGATGACGCGCGAGAGCAGGTCGCGGCTGTTACCGTCAATGCCAAATAGATGTTCCGGTTGGTCTGCCGGGCAGCCCAGGATATGGATACATGGCGCTGCGCGCCGGTCGACATCGCGCAGCAGTTGAGTCGGATTGTAGGGCGCGATTTGTTCGGCAAAAATGGCCAGGAGCACTAGAAATCCAAGAATGGCCATTCCAACCAAGGCCGAGCGGTGGTGGAATAAACGGCGCACGGCTTCACGGCCGGGCGAAGTATGTTTAATATTGGTGACGTCCAAAATAGCTACGTTTGATGTCATGATGTTTTAAATGTTACTCCAACCGCACGCGAGGATCGAGGTACGCATAAGATACGTCCACCAGCAAATTAATCACCACGAAAATAATAGCAATGATCAGGGTAAATCCCTGCACCACCGGATAATCACGCGAGAGGATGGATTGCACCAACATAGTGCCCACACCGGGCAGAGCGAACACCGTTTCTGTCAGAACCGCTCCGGAAAGCAGCGCGCCAGTTTCGATGCCGATGATGGTGATCACCGGGATCATCACGTTGCGCATGGCATGGCTGGAGACTACCTTACGCTCCCACACGCCTTTGGCGCGCGCCGTGCGGATGTAATCCTGCTGCATGACCTCCACCAGCGTGGAACGCGTCATGCGGGCAATGATCGCCAGTGGGATGGTGCCAACCGCCATGGAGGGTAAGATCAAGTGCCACAGGGCATCCTTCAGCGTTGCCCAGTTGCCGGTGATGATGCTGTTGGTGATGGCTGAGTTGGATATGAAATACACCACAAACCTACGGAAACCCGTCAGGTCAGTCAGTCCCCATTCCTTAACCAGGTTCACCAGCGTAACACTGGAACTTAACCGGCCGGATGGTGGGATAAAAAGCGGGGTGTCCTTCATCACCAGGGCAAAAAAGTAAGCCAACATTAATCCAAGCCAGAAGACTGGCATGGATACCCCAATGTTTGCCAATACCATGGTGAAGGTGTCGGCAAAGCTGTTTGGCTTTAAAGCCGATATGATGCCAAGGAAAATGCCAACTGACGTGGAGAATAACATGGCAAAGATGGTCAACTCAATCGTCATGGGCAAGCGTTCAGCGATGACGTCGGCAACCGGGCGGCTAAAGCGGATCGATTCGCCGAAGTCACCGGTAGCCATTGCAGCAATATACCGTCCAAATTGCACAAGGACATTATCGTTCAGACCGTACCGGTCTTTAAACTCTTCACACTTTGCTTCGGTCGCCCGCTCTCCCAACATGGCGATACACGGGTCGCCAGGGATGAGACGCACGATCAGGAAGGTCACCAGCAAAATGCCCAGGGCAACTGGTACCAGCAGGACCAACCGACGGGCCATAAAACGCAGCATGATCTATAAAATCCTTCTCAGGCGTGGGGTTGTGGGTAAAGAAAACCGGCAGCGAGCCGGAAGGCTCATGAGCCCTTACGTCTATTCCATGTAAAACAGGTACAGACTGATTGACTTGCAGCCAGCCTGTACCATATTATCGCATATTACTGACAGGGGGGTGTTTTTTCGCATGCTGCTAAAAACACCCCCCTGAAGTTATGTTAAATCTGTGACTATTCGGCGTTCAAGAATTTATTGAAGAACGCGGTGAAGTACTCAAAGTTGCCGGTACGGCCGACATGATTGGGGCTCTTGGCATCCCAAACCGCGGCGTAGGAAGCCACTACATCACTGGCATCCAGCATAGAACCATCCTGGAACTGCACGCCTTGACGCAGGGTGAAGGTCCATTCGGTGGCATCGTCATTAGCAACATAGGATTCAGCCAGACCGGGTTCGACCTCAGCGCCGCCGACCTTGAAGGACAGCAGAGCCTCGAAGATCTGCTCGCAAGCGCGCAGGGTTTCGCCGTCGGTTTCATCAATGCACCATAGAGTGGAGGGTTCGCCGTTCTGCATCCAAACAAACTGATCTGCATCGGAGGACAGAACACCCATCACCTCATTGCCGAGCGGACTGGCGTGTGCACCTTCGATGCTGGCCTTGAAGGCAGTAGCCGAGGCACCATGGGCAACCGGGATCATGACCACGTTGTCTTTCAACAGGGTGTTGACCGCATCGTAATG
Source organism: Bellilinea sp. (assembly GCA_036514835.1). Taxonomy (GTDB): domain Bacteria; phylum Chloroflexota; class Anaerolineae; order Anaerolineales; family Anaerolineaceae; genus Bellilinea. The sequence goes on along the minus strand of DATBWK010000304.1, from coordinate 4,987 downwards.
CTGCTGGCGGACTACCGGGTCGGAAACCTGACCCGCGGCACGGATCTCAGTCACGATTTCTTCGTACAGGTCGCCGAACTGCTGGTTACCACTTGCGGCAAAGTGATAGTCATAGAAGTTGGTGGCACCGGGGTAGTCAGCGTTCCAGCCTAACAGGTAGAAGCCTTTTTCGCCAGCGGCGGTAGCGTCGATGAAGGCAGTCGATTCCATCACATTGATGGTGACGGTGATGCCGACTTCAGCCAATTGAGCCTGAATTTCCTGAGCTACTTTGTCCGGGGTGGGCAGGTAAGCGCGCACAACGTTGCGGATCGAAAGCTCGATTTCCAGATTTTCTTGATTGGCTTCTGCTAACAGAGTCTTGGCCATTTCGGGATCGTAGGGGTACCAGTCCACAGCATCGGAGTAACCGGGCTGAATGGACGGGGGTACGAATACCTTGGCAACCGATGACCCTTCGGGGTAGTACTGGTCGACGATGCGTTCGCGATCAATGGCGTAGGCAATCGCCTGGCGCACCTTGACATCGTCAAACGGAGCGACATTGTGGTTGAAGCCGATGTAGAAAATGTTCAACGGAGGGCGGGCATAAAGCGCCAGGTTGGCATCGCCTTCAATGGTGGCGAAATCTTCCGGAGCAGGATTGTCAATGCCGTCCACCTCACCGGATTGCAGCTCAAGCAGACGCTGAGCTGATTGTTCCGACCAGCGGAAGACCAGGTTGGGGATGGCGGGCGGGGTGCCCCAGTAAGTGGGATTGGCTTCGTAAATGACACGATCGCCGCGGATCCATTCCTTCAACATGTAGGGTCCTGAGCCATTGGGGGCTTCGCTCATTTTTACGGAATCGCCTGAATTGGCATCCAGGAATTCTTTATCCGTAATTGAGAAGACCGAGAAAGCTACTTTCGAAGGGAAGTCCGGATCTGGGTAGCACAGGGTGAATTTAACGGTAAATTCGTCAATTGTCTCAATTGACGAGAACTCGCCGCCGTAATCGCAGCTGGGAGCTGAGACCGCCATTTCGACGTAGTAATTGCGGCCAGCGGGCACCTCAACGGTTGGTACGTCCGTTGCCGGGGCAGTGGTAGGGGCGGTGGTAGGTTCTACACCTGGTGCTGTAGTCGGAGCTTCGGTTGCAGCGGGCTGACAGGCAGCCAGAACCATACTGGATACTACAAACAGCGCTAATAGCGCGTAAACCAATCGGTGTTTCATTTCTCCTCCATAAAGAAAATATTTGGCGATTATTTTGTGTGGTTTTTAGGTGCGTTTGTTCGGCTGTTGGCACCTCCTGTATATCGGCGTGATAACATCCATCGAAGATGGAATAGATGATAATGTAAATCATCCAGGTCAAGTTGTCAAGCTGAATAGATAATTCGCGTCTATATTGCAATAATGCGGTATAGTCGTCCGCTTCCCTATAATTTAGCCGTTATAATTCTTAAAAATGGAAAAACTTTCCCAAGACCTTCGCACCCTGGTGGGGATTCAACTGAGCGCCCGGCAGCTGGCAGCTTTTAAGAAGTATGAAGAAGCGCTGCTTGAATGGAATCAAAAACATAACCTGACCGCCATTCGTGAATCGGAAGGGATTCGCACCAAACACTTCCTCGATTCGCTGACCTGCATGCTGGCCTGGCGCGACCATCCGCCGGAACGCTTGATCGACATCGGCACCGGTGCCGGTTTTCCGGGTATTCCGCTCAAGCTCGTTCTACCGCGCCTCAAACTAACCCTGGTCGAATCGGTGGGGAAAAAGCTGGAATTTTGCCGATACGTGGTGGATGTCCTGGAATTGGATAACGTCACCTGCTTGCAGGCGCGGGCAGAGGAAATGGGATTGTCGCGCGAGCACCGTGAAAAATATGACTGGGCCGTGGCGCGGGCAGTCGCCAACCTGCCAGTCCTGGCGGAATATTTGCTGCCGCTGGTGAAAGTTGGCGGTGGAATGCTGGCGCAAAAGGGTGAAACCGGTCCGGAGGAAGCGCACAAAGCCGACCATGCCATCCATGTTCTGGGCGGGCGCATCAAACAGCTCGTTCCGGTGCTGCTGCCAGGCGTCACCGAGGAACGATTTCTGGTGGTGGTCGACAAGGTCAGCGCCACTCCGCCAGGCTACCCGCGGCGGGTTGGACTGCCGGCCAAACGGCCGATCAGCTAAGCCGGGTTTTCTTGGCGCGTGACAAAACCGGCACGTACCTGCCAGATGGTGCCGCGCCGCACAAAATCGGGGGCGAACTGGGTCAGGTCAGTGGTGGTGAGCATGGCCTGCTCGCTATCATGCAAGGCCGAGAGCAGCTGACCACGGCGCTGTATATCCAGCTCAGCCAGGGTTTCATCCAGTAATAGTACCGGCCATTGGCCGGTTTTTTCGCGCATCCAATCCACTTCTGCCAGTTTGAGCGCCAGCAAGCTGCTGCGCACCTGCCCGCGTGAGCCGTAATCCCCCAGGTCGATTGCGTTGCTGATGAAGCGGAGCTCGTCGCGATGCGGGCCAATAGTGGTGACGCCGCGGGCAATTTCATCGCGGCGCACGGTCTGCAACCGGCGCATAAAACCTTCCTGTATTTGATCAAGCGAAAAACCGCTGCGATCGATACCAGCTTCAACCGGCAGCTGATATTGACCGTTGGCAGGCGCTAGAGGGTCGAAGGAGGGACGGTAGTGCAAGCGCAGCACCTCTTTACCATCCGTCAACTGATCGTGATAGCGCAAGACCAAACGTTCCAATTGCTGGATGGCAGCGATGCGCGCCTGAATGAGCAGCGCGCCGCGCCCGGCAAGAAGCGTGTCCCAATAGGCCAGCTGACCGGGGTCGCCGCCGCGCTCAGCCAGTTGTTTAAGCAGCGCATTGCGCTGCGTGAGGGCTTGCGCGTATTCGCTCAAAGCCTGAGCATAGCCCGGCATCACCTGCGCCAGAGCCAGGTTGAGATAGCGGCGGCGTTCTTCTGGTCCGCCCTCAATTACGCGGGTCATCTGCGGCAGGAATATGACGGCATTGAAGTGCCCGAGAGCCTCTTGCATGGAGCGTTTGACGCCGTCCACCAGAATTTCCTTGCGCTGACGGTTGCCATTGCCATTGGCTTCGCGAATCAAGCGCACTTCCAGCCGGTGCTCGTCGCTGCCGCGCGTGTAATGCGCAACCAGACGCGATACTGCCAGCGATTCGTCTCCGCTGGCAAAATTAATCAGTTGTTTATCGCTGGAGGCGTGAAAGGAGGTGAAAGTTGCCAGAAAATAAACCGCTTCCAGCAGCGTGGTTTTGCCCTGAGCATTATCGCCGACCAATAAAAGAATCCGCCGGGGCACTTCCATGTCCAGGCGGGTGAAGGCGCGAAAATTGGTCAGCGAGAGATGCGTAAGGAACATGGGTGCAGCGCAGGGGAGGAAAGTTAGTCTGCCGCCAGAGATTCTTCTTCCGGCGTGGGCTTCCATACTTTGACGGCCTTATCGGTATATAAAACGCCGTCCAGGTGGTCGATTTCGTGCTGGAAAATGCGCGCCAGCCAGCCTTCAGCTTTGAATTTCAGCGGTTGTCCGCGGCGGTTCTGACCTTTGATAACAACTGCCAGGCTGCGTTCCACCTCTCCGACCAGCCCAGGAATGGATAAACAACCCTCGATGCCCATCTCGGTCTCTTCGGAGGCTTTGATGATCTCCGGGTTGACCACCACAAACAAGCGTTTGGGGCTGTCCTCGATTTCGTCATCCTCGTCATATTCGACCACAATCAGGCGATCGAGCAAGCCGACCTGCGGAGCAGCCAAGCCGACACCGGGAGCTTCGCGCATGGTTTCGACCATGTCGTCGATGGTTTTTTGTAGCTCTTTATCGAACGCTGTAATTTTGTGGGCCTTACGCCGCAGTACTTCGTTCGGAACTGTAATAATTTCTTTTAAAGCCATTGCATCCTGCCTATAAATCTTTAACGGGTACCAATTAACCCCTGAATTGTACCGCGAAAATGCTCAAGCTGCAGGATGCGGCTCTCCCGGCTCCTCGTCGCCCGGGAATTCCTCGAACGGGTTTTGGTCGGTGGTCCCTTCGCGGTAATTGTGATACCGCTCGATCCAATCCGCCATCTGGTTGGTGCGTTCCTGCTCCTGGCGATCTTCCTCGCGTTGTTTCAGACCAACGAACGCCTGAAACACTTCGCGCTGCACTTCCGCCGGGTTGACGACATTATCGAAGGTAAAGGTCGATTCCCCCACTCGAATGAAGACAGTACCGAAGTTAAAGATGATGCCAATCAGATTGCGACGCTCATAGTCAATGCTGAGAATGTTGCGCAGCGGCGCAGACTTTTTCTCCTCGGTGCCGAGCGGCTTTTTGAACACGTCGATGATGAGTTCGGGAGTGATGATGTACCGGTCATTGCGCCAATCCACGTATTGGTACAGCAGCCAGAGGAATAGCGCTGGCCCGAGTAGCAGCAGAAGCCAGGTGCCCGTGTTTGGCCCTAAGGGAATCACATTCAGCCATATGAGAATGACGCTAATTCCCAGTAAAAGGCAGAAGAACAATGGAACGCCGATTTTTCTTAGCAGCAGAAACCAGTGCGTGCGGTAAATGATGTTTCCATCCTCTTCCATGCGCAGTAAAAATAGCTCCGACATGAATTCCTGCAAGACGCCGGCTTTGATCTGCAGCGGCGCCTCTCCCTCGACCGGTGCTCCCTTTTGGGCGGGAAGATGATCGAGGCGCTCGCGAATAGTACGGTCAATTTGTTCCAGCTGTTCGCTGCGGCGTCGCACCTTTTTTCGTCCGCGCACCTCGTTGATTAAGTTGATAATCAACTGCGGATGCGCCAGGCGGTTAAGCACAATTACCCCGGTGTAGGTGCGCACGATGATGTTGCCGTAATTCAGGATACGCCCGATCTGATCAGTCTTGAGGTCGTCGGCTAAGACGGCATCCAGCGGGACCTCCTGGCGGCTTTCGTATATCAGCAGCACCTTCTCCAGCTTGACCACCCGACGGT
>DATBWK010000303.1:0-6993 GCA_036514835.1 Bellilinea sp. | reverse complement strand
ACCTTGGTATACCAGGGCCAATTTGTTTCGTTGCTGTGACAGTCAAAACAGGCTCGTTGGGCTAATTCACGGGTTTGAGAGCTATCCCATTTTGGCTCTTGTTGGACAGGGGGATTGGCTAACGCATCTCCTCGTGGGATCAATTGTAAAGCGCCAAATACTACAACGCCAAACACGATCAAACGTACAATCCATTTACCCAGCATGTCGTAAATTCTCCTTATCATGAACCATTAAAGGACTTCCAAAATATCACTTACCGATTTATTAATGTGCATGGTCGTACACCACCGCTAAATCTCCCTCGAGGAATCTCCATACCATCCAGCTATTCCAGCCTAAACCTCCATGACTGATCCTTCCGCACAAACAGCGTGGGTCCGATCGCTTAAAAAGGCGTGACTTAGTCACAGAATCCCTATTCTATTAAGAGGTCAATTGGCCGTCAGTATCCCACCTAACTAACGAGGCCAATGTTGACCAATTAGATAAAAATTATTATATTATATTAATCAAAGAAAGCAATAGGGAAATTCCGGGGACTGGATTACTGTAACACGATCATTTGAACCAAAGTAACACTCACTAAAACGTATCCACGGAAGAATTGCTTCAGTGAAAGGTTCCGTTATCGCGGAAGTTGTTGTGGAATTCATCTTGCTAAATAAATACAACCTCCGTCTGAGGAAGTTGGATTTATAGATTGTAGACAGCAATCCAGCGGCATTAAATCAGACTGGCATATTATTACTTTCAGTCAATTGCCAGATCAACAATCAGCCCAAATGGTCATAACTTTTGTCCGCATTCCGGGCAGAACTTGGCGCCGTGCGTCTCGCTGCCGCAGTTAGGGCAATGGGTTGCCAGCGGTTTGACTTCCAGTTTTTCCCCGCAATTGGGGCAGAACTTGGCTCCGTGCGTCTCTGTACCGCATTTCGGGCACGCTGACACGCTGGGCTGCACCATCGGCGAACCGCACTCCGGGCAGAACCTGGTACCTGCCGGTGCAATCGTCCCGTCTTTGGGGCATTTCGCTGTCGATAGGTCCTGCGCCCGGCTGACCGCATCCGAGGCATTCTTCAACACATCCCCCAGCCCGAAAGCGCTGGCAAATCCCTTCAACGCAGCTCCGGCTTGCGTCCCCCTCGACTCGGCAATTTCACCGGTACGCGGGCTGTCATCATTGCAGGTGCCGGCTTGAGAGTCGAAATCCGTCAGGCACACAATCCGTGAGCAAGTCGGGCATTCGCGAAAATGCATTTGCACCTGTTCCCAGGCTTTCTCTAACTGACCGGCATCCAGCTTCATCGAATAGCGGGCATCTTCCCCAACTGCGCTCTCCGCCAGTTGCGACCCCACCAACGGTACCTTGCGCAGCAGTCCGCCCAGCGCTTGTTTGCCGATGTCCTGCTTGATCACTGTGCCAATATTGGGTTGGCTGCGGAACTCCCGCTGACAACTGTCACAGTAGAAAATTGCGTAAGGTCCGGATCCATCATTGCGGATGTCGTAATTTGGCATATGCGTGAATGCTGCCATATTCCCTCCTGGAGTGCGTTGCTAGACTGGATGTGAATTAGTGTATACGCTTGAAATAGTTTGTCAAGACAAATAAACCCTATAAAAACGATTCGTCAAAAAAGATTGATCGAAGACGCAATAAGCTTCTATAATATGACTGCTGGGTTGTCTAGACCGTAAAGTATCTTCCTGTATGGATAGGGAGGGATGCAATGAATAATTTCATTCAAAATAATGCTTCACGCCTGGATTGGCTGCTGGAAACTACTGAACCAGGGGCAGCCTACCTTGCAACCCGGGATTTGCTGGATCTGCCGCAAGATGACCCAGGTTTGCTCCGTTTGCGCGAAAAAGCCCATCGCTCCGGTCCGATCGCTCAGGTACTTTCGAGTATGACGGACACAGGCTATTGGGTGGAACCCGGTCCGGGATATCTCCCCAAGTATTTTTCCACGGTTTGGTCATTGATTCTCCTGGCACAATTAGGCGCTGACATCCAACAGGATGAGCGGATTGAACGCGCCTGCAGGTATTATTTGGATCAGGCGTGCTCGCCCGGCGGTATCATCTCGGCCTCTGAGACGCCTTCCGGCACCGCTGACTGCCTCCAGGGCAACATGTGCTGGGCGCTGACCAGGTTGGGTTTCCAGGATGAACGCCTTGACGTGGCATATGAGTGGATGGCGCGCAGTGTGACGGGTGAAGGCGTTGCGCCAATGGGACAACGCGATACTGAACGCCGCTATTACGGCGGCAATAGCGGCCCGCTTTTCGCCTGCGGCGCTAATGACCGTCAATCCTGCGCCTGGGGCGGAACGAAAGTGATGCTGGCCTTTGCAGCCCTGCCTCCTGAGAAAAGGACGCCGCTCATCGAGCGAGCCATTCAAACGGGCGTGGATTATATGTTTCGCATCAATCCGGTAACGGGCGAATACCCGCATCCCTATAGCCCCAAGCCCAGCGGTAATTGGTGGAAATTTGGCTTCCCGGTATTTTATATTACGGATCTGCTGCAATTGGCAGAGGGACTGGTGGGACTCGGTTATGCCAATGATCCGCGTTTAGCGGATGTACATCAACTTATCCGCGAAAAACAAGATTCATCTGGCCGTTGGTTACTGGAGAACGGCTACCAGGGGAAAATTACCCTTGATTTTGGCGAGAAGAAAGCCCCCAGCAAATGGGTGACCATCCGGGCGCTCAGAGTGCTGAAAGCGGTCGATAATTAATTCAATGGCCCATGCACGATCAACATAAACTCGCCTTTTCGGGGACCGAGCGCTTTTTTGACCTCTGCCGGAGTGCCGCGCAGGATGATTTCAGAATCCAGCGTCAGGTCAAATCCTAGCGTCAGCCGCTGACCCTTGCCAAAGGTTTTTTCCACGTCATCCAACAGTGCCGCCAAACGGTAGGGAGTATCCATTAGCACCACGGGCAGCCGCAGCCCGCGAAGCCGGGTCAATTCCTGCCGGCGCTGATCCGGTACTCGCGGCAGAAAGCCGCCGAAGATAAATTTGTCCAGCTTGATATCCAGCACCGATAAGATTGCCATCAATGAAGATGGACCCGGGATCGGCACCACCTGCAGCCCGTTCAGGCTGGCTTCCTGAATCAAGTAAGCGCCGGGATCCGCAAAGACCGGCGTGCCGGCGTCGGAGATCAGGGCAAAACTTTCCCCCTTGAACATGCGAATCACCAGATCGGCTGTCGCCTCGGCCTCGTTATGCTCGTTCAATGGGATTAATGGTTTTTCCGGAACATCAAGCCGCTTAAGCAGGGTGCTGCCCTCGCGCCGTTCTTCACAGATAATGCCGTCAACCGATTTGAGAATATCCAGCGCGCGCAATGTAATGTCGCGTGGGTTGCCAATTGGGGTCGCAACGATATATAATTTGCCAGTTTTATCCATATAATGGATTATATTCGGCTTCATCCCAATCACTGAATATCATTTGCTCGGGGATTTTTCGGGGAGGACCATGGTCGACTTTTTTATGAACTTTAACCCGGTCATACAGGCCTTGTTCGCCACACTTTTCACCTACGGGTTAACCGCCGCGGGGGCAGCCGGTGTCTTTTTGGCAAAGGATATTCATCCACGCACCTTGAACGCCCTGCTCGGTTTTGCCAGCGGCGTAATGATCGCTGCCAGCTACTGGTCGCTCCTGGCGCCAGCCATCGCCATGTCGGAAGGCGGTCGCACACCGAACTGGTTTCCTGCGTTGGTTGGCTTCTTATTGGGAGGGGCATTCTTGTGGCTGGTGGATAGGTTGCTGCCGCATCTGCATATTGGCGCCCCAATGGTTGGCGGTACGGAAGGTCTCAAAACATCATGGCAGCGTTCAGTTTTACTGACTCTAGCGATCACACTGCATAATTTGCCAGAGGGGCTGGCAGTCGGAGTCGCTTTTGGCGCAGCTGCCACCGGGCTGACGAATACCACTACAGCCTCAGCCATCGCCCTGGCGATTGGCATCGGCATCCAAAATTTCCCGGAAGGGCTGGCCGTTTCAGCCCCGCTGCGCCGGGAAGGCCTCTCACGGCGAAAATCGTTTCTACTCGGTCAGGCATCCGGCCTGGTGGAGCCGGTGGCAGGCATGCTGGGCGCCGCCGCCGTATTTTTCATCCAACCGCTGCTGCCCTATGCCCTGGCATTTGCGGCAGGCGCCATGATTTATGTTTGCGTCGAGGAACTTATTCCGGAAGCGCAATCCGGAAAGCATTCGGACATTTCGACCATTGGCATCATGCTTGGATTTGCAGTGATGATGCTGCTGGACGTAGCACTGGGATAACCGGCGCATGAAATTAACCCGGGTTACCCGAATCACCTTCCTGCTCGTCGGCTTTTTTGCGTTGGATAAGGCTGTCGCCTTCGTCCGGCAGGTGGTCATCGCACAACAATTCGGCCTCTCGCCCGAGTTGGACGCTTTCAATGCCGCCAACAACCTGCCAGACCTGTTATTCGCGCTCATTTCAGGCGGATCGCTGGCTTTGGCATTTATTCCGGTATTGACCGAGCAATTGACCCGCGATGGTAAGCCGGCTGCCTGGAATCTTTTCAGCAAAATCCTCAACCTGGCATTCCTGGTCACAGCGGTCCTGGCGGTGATCGTGGCGGTGATTGCCCATCCGCTGGTACGTTGGGAACTGGGCATCGCCCCGGGTTTTAACGAGCCGCAGCAAGTTCTGGTCACCAACCTGATGCGCATCAACCTGCTTGCCACCCTGATTTTTTCAATCAGCGGGCTGGTAATGGCGGGGTTGCAAGCCAATCAGCATTTCCTGCTGCCCGCCATGGCTCCGCTGCTCTATAACATCGGGCAAATTTTTGGTGCCGTGATTCTGGCGCCGGAAAAAGGCCTCACCATCGGCCCGTTGACGCTGCCAGCCTTTGGTCTGGGTGTTTACGGACTGGTTTACGGCGTGATCATTGGCGCATTGCTGCACCTTGGCATTCAAATTCCGGGTCTGATCAAATTTAAATTCAAATGGTCTCTCGGCATGGGCTTGAAGACTGAACCGGTGCGTAAAGTACTTCGCTTGATGGGTCCGCGCCTGGCGACCATGTTTTTCATCCAATTGATCTTCCTGGTGCGCGATAACCTGGCATCACGGCTGGAACCCGGCTCAATAACCGCACTTTCCTATGGCTGGATGTTATTCCAGGTGCCGGAAACGCTGATCGGCACGGCGATTGCGACCGCTTTGCTGCCAACTCTGGCGGAACACGCCGCGCTCGAAAAACGTGAGGAGTTCCAGCAATCCATCGAACGCGCGGTGCGGGTTCTGGTGGCGCTAACGCTGCCTGTGGCAGTGATTTTGTCCTTTGGCTTGAAACCGCTCCTGGCATTGGCGTTCGGATTTGAACCAGCCGGCACAGATTTGCTGATGTGGGTGACCCGCGCCTACATGGCCGGGCTTTTAGGCCAGAGTCTGGTCGAGGTGTTCGCCCGCTCCTTCTATGCCGAACAGAATGCCAAGACGCCGCTGCTGGCAGCCGGGCTGACGCTGGGCTTGTACATCTTGCTCGGCACACAGCTGTACCGGGTTCTTGGCGCACCGGGGATCAGCCTGTCGGATTCGATTGCCTTCACCGCCGAAGCTGCCTTGCTGCTGACATTACTCAACCGGAAACTGGTGAAGTCGGTGAACGCCGGTGGCAGCCTGCTGCGCGCATTTATCGCGGCTGCAGTGAGTGGTGCCATTGTCTGGCTGTTGATGTCGGTTCTTTCAGGATTTCATCCCATTTTGCAAAGCACAGTCGCGATGGGTGTTGGAATTTTGGCAGCCTTGCCGTTGGTATGGCCTGAGCTGCGCCTGATCTTGCGCTTATAGTGGGGTATAATTTCGGGCATGACACTGCCAGACACCACTGAACCCGCCCCGGTTGAAGCCAGTCAAACAGAAACCGGGACCGCATCGCTGAAAAAGCATCGAAGCCTGAGGATATATCTCATCGGAATCGGTATCCTCATCGTAGGAATTGGGTTAGGCATCTTTTTTGGCTACCGTGCCGGGATAGATTTGCGGCTCCAGGCGCAGCAAGACCAAAAAGTAATGGCAGCCACCAACCAGTACCAGTTGGGAATGTTGGACCTGCAGGCCGGCCGCTACGAGACGGCTCGTAAACGCTTCGAGTCGGTAATCAACACTGATCCGAATTTCCCCGGCGCTGCGGACCAATTAGCTCAGGCGATTCTGCATGCATCACTGGCGTTGACGCCTACGCCTGCGCCCACGCCGACTGTTGCTCCAACGCCTGATTTGCGCGGCGAAGAGGAAATGTTCGCCGGTATACAGACCTCCATGGCCAGCCAGGATTGGCACGGCGCTATTGCCTCCATCAAAGCATTGCGCGACCTGAACCTTGAATATCGCGCCGTAGACCTTGACGGCATGTATTACATTTCCCTGCGTTTCCTGGGGGTGCAAAACATCCTCAATCAGGGCGAGTTGGAAGTTGGCATCTACCATCTGACACTTGCTGAGCGCTTTGCTCCCCTGGATGTGGACGCCAAAAATTACCGCATCTGGGCGCGTCAGTATATCGCCGCTGCCAGCTTCTGGAAAATTGACTGGCCGAAAGTTATCGCCTACTTTGCTGAAATATACCCGGCGCTGCCCAACCTGCGCGATTCATCCGGCATGACGGCTACCGAACGCTACCGTCAGGCGCTGGTAGGTTACGGCGATCAATTGATGATGGAATCAAAGTATTGCGAGGCGCAGGTGCAGTATGACGCTTCGCTGCAGCTTTCAAATCCGGGGGATGTGCAAACCAAAGCTACTTCAGCGGCTGAAATGTGCTCTGGCGGACCGCCGCCGGTCGGGGAAACGCAGGCTGAACCGACACCGACTCCTTCACCGACGCCGGATTTAACGGGAACTGTATTACCAACGATCACCGAAACAACAGCCGTCCCTGCACCATGAGTTTTGTTTTGTTAATTAGAGGAACTCCACGGTGAC
>DATBWK010000302.1:0-9827 GCA_036514835.1 Bellilinea sp. | reverse complement strand
TGGAGCCAGATTGGGCTGCAATGGCCGCGGATCCGAAAATCGGAACAAGTTTGGGAAAATATCCTGATTGCCATGACGGGTATCCCGTTGGGGTTAATGGGATATTATTTCGCCGATCCAATTCCGTTGGTCACCGATTTTGGTTGGGGAGAAGTGACAGCCTCGATTATGGTGGTCATCTTGTATGTCGCGATTTTGGAAGAAATGGTGTTTCGCGGCATGCTCTTGACCACGCTGCAAAATACTTTTGGGCAGATCGGTATCCTTATCGCCAGTATCTTGTATACGTTGATGTTTGCCAGTTACCATTCGATTGAGGGAATCATTTTAATGGGCTTTTCCAGCTTGCTCTACAGTTGGCATGTGCTGGAGTCGCGCTCCATCCTGGCAGCCACGGTCAGCCATACCCTGATGATTGTAGGCATGCTGATCATCTGGCCTATCGTTTTTTAGCCGCCGCGAACAAATTTAGAGTGTCAGGACTTTTTCCGGCAGGTAGACAGGCTGGGGGAGCGACTCGACGACATAATATCCGCTGCCCGAGCACCCCTGGCAATACGCCTTGCCGCTGATCATAACCTCGCGCTCATTGATGATTTCTTCGCCGCATAAGCTGCAATCGATTCGGACTCCGGCGCGGCTCATTATTTCTGCGGCCGATGGCCTTAGAGTCACCACCGTTGCTGTGAACAATTTATCCTCCGGCATCACCTGATACCCTTGCAGTTGGGCAAAATAGTGACGTGTTTCTCCGGAGGCATAACGATATGCCAGCTCCCGCACACCGGCCTTCGGCGCGAGCCGCAGGGCACGTCCAGTTTTGACTTCCACGAATGTAGCGGCAATTTTTCCGTAATCTTCGATACGCAGGGTACGGTGACCTGGTGTAAGGCCGCTTGCCACTTCCAATCCATCCAGAAAACAACCGTCCGTCTCAGCGATGATCAGAAATTCTTTATCTGCTCGCGGGAGTTCCATCCCCAACCAGCCGGCGCCAGTCAAAGCCATGCGCACGCCTAACACCTGGCGGGGACACAAATGGCTGTGACGCATGCCTGACAATTCCAGAAGACGCTGCAATTCCTGCATGTCATTCCTCCTAGGATGCCTGTTTGACTGCCGAAACAGGGACCTGACCGGCATGATAAGCTTTACGCAGAACAAAGGCCAACACCAGGGCAATCACTGCTAATCCGACGAATAGCCCAAAGCCTGCTGAATATCCGATCGGTCCTTGCGCAGAGACGATCGCTCCCAGGATGGGCGGGATAGTGAATCCGCCAAAGGCGCCCAGGCCGCCTACCCAGCCGGAAGCGCCGCCCACAGCCTGCGGCACATACTGCGGCACCAACTTGAAGACGGCTGCATTGCCAACACCCATTCCGACAGCCATCACAATCACGGCTGCGATTGAAAGGCTAAAATTTTGCGAGGCGGTCATCAGGATCGCACCGCCCAACATAACCACCAGGGACAACAGCGTGGTCTTTTCTCCGCCTAATTTGTCCGCGATTCTCCCACCGAAGACCCGCATCAACGAAGCGCTGACGGAGTAAACCGCGGTCAAAGTCCCTGCCGTCAACGCCGGCTGGCCGAAATATTCGCGCCAGTAGGTTGGCAGCCACGAGGTCATGGCGATGAAGCCGCCAAAAGTGCTGAAATAAATCGCAACCAGCGTCCAGGTCTTCCAAATTTGGGCCGATTTAACCAGACTGTCTTTGAGTTTTCCCGAAGGGAAAATTTCCTGCCCTTGCTGACGGCCAATCTCGATGGCCTGCTCAGGGTCGCTGCCCTGAGCTCTGGCCTGAAAATAAGGAGCATTCCGACCGGCAACCGCGTAGGCGATCGTTCCAAGCACCAGCAACCCCAGCCAAATCAAATATGAACCACTCATGCCGAAACCAGCCAACGCCAGCGGCAGCAGGAACGAGAATATTCCCGGAGCCAAATTGCCAATGCCGGCGAAGATACCCAGCGCAGTGCCTTGCCGGCTTTTAGGAAACCAATAGGACACCTGGGCGATCCCTACTGAAAAAGTTGCGATCCCGCAGCCAACCAGCGCCCCGAGGATGAATAATAATGGGGTCATGGCAGGTGTCAGGCGGTCCGGGTAGTACAGCGAAATCAACACCGCCAGGCCAATCATGCCAAGAATGGAAGTGCACAGCAAAACCAGGAAGGGTTTCCGCCCACCGGCTGTATCCACCCAGGCGGCAAATGGAATCCTAAGCAACGACCCGGAAAGCGACGGCATTGCCACCAGGAATCCAACCTGCAGCGGTGTCAACCCAAGGGTTTGCTTAATGGCTGCGGCGGTAGGACCGAATAATGCCACAGCGGCAAAACCGATAAAGAATCCGAGCGTGGCTCCAAATAAACCCTGCTCAGGTGTACCCTTGATTTTTATCATCTTTCCCTCCCAGTTTTCAGCCTGCCAGTCTAAACATCATGACTATGCGAAATTAAGGATTCGTGCTGTTCTTTGATTGCTTTCTTTTTCTCCATCACATAGCCGCTGGAAGTACGTGCATTTCGTGCTGTCCAGCACAGGACCTCGGTTAATGAATGCAGTATTTCTGCCAGCCCTACCGCGGCGGTCGCATACAAAAATATCCGCGTTCCTGCCGGATAAACCAGCATCAATGCGACCAGAACCGCCGCTACCCATGTGCCGACGCAGGTCGGGCAGACGATCAATTGCCCGAGCGCCTGACGAAATCCGTTACCGCGCGGCACGACTGTTTTGCCTTCACCGGAATTGTCGTCCACTACCTTGGAAAATGGCTCCCGCAGCGGATCCATGATGCGGTCAAAGGCGATCATGCGCCCCAAGCGGAATGTTGATACGCCTATCAAAATAACATCCATTGCAGTCAGTTCAAGTATTTTCAGCCAGCCAGCTTTGACTTCCACCCAATATGCCAGCAACCCCAAGACCCCCATAAATAGCACGGATAAGATAATTTTTGCGACCGTTTCTTGCTGCTTCGACCTGGGATCCCGGGGCATTGTTTCCTCTTTCTACTGTGAGCGTTGAGTGCGGATTTTACGGTTCCATAATACGATTTGCCAGGGGCGAATCAAATAGCCAATCGGGTAAGTGAAGATGTGGACCAGCCTCGAGAACGGGAAGATTGCCGCCAGAACAAAGTTGTTGATCACATGGACTTTGATTAACCACGGCAGCGGCGCTACCAACTCGACGCGCGGCGAGAAGGTCGCCAGAGAAAGCAGATACGGCGAGAAGATGCCGGTAAACCAGGTTGAGCCGAAGCGGTAAAGCGTCGCCACCAGCACGCCGCTGACTACCGAAACCAGCAGTGCGACCAATACCACAACATCCATAGGCGTGGTGACAACTTGCACCCGCCGCACCGTCGCCCGGCGGAAGATCAAAATCAACAGACCTGCCAGCGCCCACAGCCCAAGTCCCAGGCCAGTGATCTCCAGCAGGTACAAACGTAATGGCACCGAATTCCACAAGACCACCGACCGGGGTATCACCAACGCCACCAGATGGCCCAACAGTACCAGCACAATCCCATAATGGAATGAGATCGAGCCCCAGTACAGGCGTTTATTTTCCAACAGTTGCGAGGATTGACTGGAAATCGTAAAAGGTCGCACGATAGAGCGGTAAATCGTCACGACCACCAAGATTGTCAGGCTGATATACGGCCAAATGACGAAGAAAATTGTGTTCCAGTCCATAAGTCGCCTCCTGACGGCTGATTGCCGTCAATTCTTGCTGATGCTCGGAGTTGAAGTTCGCGCGGTTGTTGAACAAGCCTCAAGGATGGCAGCGATCAAATAAACATACGGATTTTCCGGATCTGCTTTCACCAACGCAGCGTGGATCCGCGCCACAGCCGGTGGCAGAACTTCTTCTAACTCCGGAAACGGTTCACCCAATAGATCCAAAAGCCGCAAAACCGGTATCAGATGATCCGGTAGTTCGCCTTCGCTGTCAATTTGATGGGCCGCAATGGCACGATTCATCATCGACATGAAGGTGCCGCGCTGATAACTATCGCCCCAGGTCTGGTAGCCGATATACGGTGCCGCCGGGGGGTCAAGATCCAGGGTGCGAGTATGCAGTTCTTCCCATCCAGCCAGACTCAATTCGGCTATTGCCGCGACGAATTGGCTGAAGGCGGTTCTAACTGGACCTTCTGGCAGCTGACTCGCTTTCACTTTGAGCGAATCGATTCGCGCGGGAGCCGGGTAACACAGCGCATCTGCCAAAATCGCGTAGCTGCCCATGCTATTCGCCTCTCCGCGGCGGTTGAATATAACCAAAGCCAGTCTCGCCCTTATGCGCCAATGGGTCTTTCCAGGCCTCCACCGCGGTCTCGCGGTGATATTGCGGAATGACAAATTGCTCTCTGGGTGTGGGCAGGGTGGTCAATTTATAGATCGCCTCGGCTATTTCAACCGTCAGACCGGCCTCATGCAGGAACCCCAGCGTATCGCCGTTGACCGCGCCGCGGACCGTCTTGTGGCGCATGTAGACCCGCACCGCCAGCAGCTTATGCATCACCTCACGGATTATTTGCTCATTACCGGCGCTGAACAAATTGGCCAAATACTTGACCGGCAGCCGGGCTGAGTCCAGGCGGTGGAACAATTCGAAATCGTGGCGCTCCTCTGCCAGATCCAGCTTGAACAATTCGTTTTCGATCACACTTACGACCGGGGACATCGGCGGAATGTAGTACATCATCGCCATGGTGCGGTACTCAGCGTGCAGCGGCAAGGCGATGCCCCACTCTTTGACGAATTTATAAGCCGGCGAATTCTGCGCCGCTTCAATCCAGCTGTCTTCGATGCCATTGGCGCGGGCTGCCGCCAATACTTCAGGATCGAAGGGATCCAGGATCACCTTGCGGTGAGCTTCCACCAGTTCTTCGTCCGGCACCATGGCTGCGCTGGGAATTTGATCTGCGTCATATAGAAGAACGCCCATATAGCGGATGCGCCCAACGCAAGAATGCGCACAGGCTGGCGCCTGGCCGGTCTCCAGACGCGGGAAGCAGAGGATGCACTTTTCCGACTTACCGGTGGACCAGTTGTAATACACTTTTTTATACGGGCAGGCTGCCACGCACATGCGCCAGGCGCGGCACTTATTCTCGTTCACCAATACCACGCCATCTTCTGCCCGTTTATAGATCGCCCCAGACGGGCAGGCTGCCGCACAGGATGGATTCAGGCAGTGATTGCAAATACGCGGCAGGTAGTTGAAAACCACCCGTTCAAGTTCGTTCAGCTGTTGCCGTACCGTTTCATCCACCCCGTCCATGCTGGGATCGTTGCTGGCATAAATCCCCGATCCGCCCAGGTCGTCGTCCCAGTTGGGTCCAGTCTGAATATCGATCGGCTCGCCGGTGATCTTGGAGATGGGGATAGCGGTCGGCTGGTCGTCACCAGCTGGGGCATTGAACAAATCCTGGTAGCGGAAGGTGAACGGCTCGTAATAGTCATCCAGGGTCGGCAGCGCCGGATTGAAGAATAACTTGCCGAGACCACCGGCGCGGGTGTGCAGACGCAATTGCAGTTTCTTTCCGTGCAATTCCCATCCGCCTCGGTAATGCTTCTGATCCTCCCAGCGGGTCGGGTAGCCGGTGCCAGGTCGGGTTTCAACATTGTTCCACCACATATATTCAGCACCCTTGCGGTCTGTCCACAAGTTTTTGCAGGCAATCGAGCAGGTGTGGCAGCCAATGCATTTATCCAGATGGAAGAGCATACTCATATGGGCTCTTACGTTCATTGTGCCTCCTTGAAAGTCGGAGCGGAGAATCTCATTTGCACCGCGGGTTAGAATTCAGGCTTATCAATGCGCCGGACGAAGACGAAAGTATCCCGGTTTACTCCTGTGGGCCCCCAGTAGTTGAAGAAATAGGTAAATTGGGCATAACCGCCGCTCATCAACACTGGTTTCAGGCGGGCACGGGTGAGTGAATTGTTCATGCCGGCGCGTTTTCCACGCATCGGGGACTTGGGGATACCGACGGTGCGCTCGGTGGCATGGTAAACGAACACCGTACCCGCTGGTATGCGGCTGGAGACGATGGCGCGCTGCACGAAAACGCCGTTGTCATTGAAAACTTCCACCCAGTCATTATCGGCGATACCCATTTCGACGCAGTCCTTGTCATTTAGCCATACCGGGTAACCGCCGCGCGACAGGGTCATCATGCGGTCGTTCTCGGAGAAGGTCGAGTGGATGCTCCACTTGCCATGCGGTGTGATGTAGTTGAGCATCTTGCCCTGCGCCAGCGCCAGCGATTTTTGGGTTTCATCCAGCATGGTATGGTCCGGACGCGGTTTGTAAGTGGGCAGGTGCTCGCCCCAGTTCAGGTAATTCTCGTGATCCAGGTAGAAATGCTGCCGTCCGGTGAGCGTGCGCCACGGGACGCGCATTTCTACGTTGAGTGTGAAAGGTGCGTAGGCACGTCCGTTATTGACATTGCCAGACCAGGTCGGTGTAGTCAGGATGCGCCGTGGTTGGGCGACGATATCGTCGAAGTTGATGCGCGTCGAGCGGGTGCCATCCGCCAGATGCGCCAACTCCAGTCCTGTTTTGTGTTCCTCAATCTCGAAAGCGCGGTGCGCCAGTTCGCCATTGGAGGCCGGGTCGAGCGCCAGAATGGCTTCGACGGTTTCTCGCGCCGTCACCAGTGACGGGAAAACGTCGCCATTGATGCTCTGGGGTTGGCGCTGCTGCAATTCCTGATATTGTTCAGCCACTGGGATGGGCAAGCCGTGGGCGAAGACGCCGTTCTTTTCTACGCCTCGCCCGAGCGCTACCATGCGGTCATAGAGGTGAACGTAATCGCGTTCCACCACCCGGAATTTCGGCATCGATTTTCCCGGCACCGCCTCGGTTTCACCTGTATGCCAGTCCTGCACCACCGGCTGGGCCAGTTCGTCAACCGTGTCATGCGTCAGCGGCAGCATAATGACATCCTTCACCGGTTCAGGCAGATGGCGCACCGCGAATTCGCTGATCTTTTTGGCGATCGCTTTGTAGATTTCCCAATCCGATTTGGATTCCCAGGCGGGTGCCACCGCAGCCTGCATCGGATTGAAATAAGAATGCATATCGGTGGTGTTGAGGTCGTCCTTCTCATACCAGGTAGCAGCCGGCAGGACAACGTCCGAATACAGCGCCGACGTGTCCATGCGAAAGTTGAGGTCGACCACCAGATCCAGCTTGCCAACCGGCGCCTGGGGATGATATTTGACCTCATTGACATAACCTTCAGCCATTTCCGGCGCGATGGCATTGTCATGCGTGCCGAGATAGTGCCGCAGGAAGTACTCGTGACCCTTGGCGCTAGTGCCAATGGCGTTGCCGCGCCAGATGAACCACATCCGCGGCCAATTTTCCGGTGCGTCCGGGTCCTCCACCGCCAGGGTTAATTTTTTCTCTTTGAGCTGGCTGACGACCGACTGGATCATATCGGCATCGGATTTTGCGCCGTTCGCTGCCGCGTCGTGCGCGACATCCAGCGACGAACGGTTGAATTGCGGAAAAAACGGCAGCCAGCCGCGCCGCACCGCCTGTACCTGCAGGTCGATGGTATGCTGTTTCTTGTTGGCATCCGTGAGCGACGCTACTGGCTGGTCGTAGATCGAAAAACCGCGCTCATAGCGCCACTGGTCGCTGTGAACGTAGTGGAAGGAAGGCGTGTTTTGCTGCCTGGGCGCCAGATTCCAATCCGTCGCAAAGGCTATGGCACTCCACGAAGCCTGGCTAACCACTTTTTCCTGCCCGACGTAATGGGCCAACCCGCCGCCATTGACGCCCACGCTGCCGGTCAGCATTAAACCGACAATGCCGGCGCGGTACAACAGGTTATTGTGATACCAATGGTTGGCCCCGGCGCCGATAATAATCAGGTTCTTGCCTTTGGTCTGCTCGCCATTGTCGCCCCAGTCGCGCGCAAAGCGGATCAGCGTGTCGCGGTGAATGCCGGTGTATTTTTCCTGCCAGGCCGGGGTGAATGCCGCGTCTTCATCATACGAGACTGCTTTTTCGTCCTGCAGCCCACGCGGCACGCCGAATTGCGCCAGAATCAGGTCGAATACCGTGGTGACTGCCACCTGACCGCGTTCTGTCTGGATGTAGCGCACCGGCAGCGAGCGCTGAATCACGCCATCGCCGGCAAAATCGTCGAGTTCAACTTCGACAAGCGCATCGTGCTCTTTGACGAAAGAGAGTTCCGGATCCAGTGCTTTCCCGCTGACTCCGTCCTCCATTTTGATGTTCCATTTACCGGTGTCCTTGTTTGCCCAGCGGTAGCCTATGGTCCCGTTTGGCGTGCGTGCCTGCCCGGAGGTTTTATCCCATACCAATAACTTCCAGTCGCCGTTCTCGGCGTCCTTGTAATCCGCGACCTGATTGGCGCGCAGGTATTTGCCCGGGCGTTTCTCGCCAATTTCAACCAGGAATGGCAAATCGGTGTTGGTTTTGGCATACTCGATGAAATACGGCACCTGCCGGTCAATGTAATATTCCTTAAGCAGTACATGGTTGACCGCCAGCCAGAAAGCCGTGTCCTGTCCGCCATTAGCCGGAATCCAGTAATCAGCGTATTTTGCTACCTGCGAGAAATCCGGCGAAAACACAACCAGTTTGGCTCCGGCATGCCGCACCTCGGCAATGAAATGGGCGTCCGGTGTGCGGGTCATGTTGATATTAGAGCCCATCACCGCGATCATCTTGCTGTTGTACCAGTCGGCTGATTCGTGCACATCGGTCTGCTCGCCCCAGACTTCCGGGCTGGCAGGCGGCAGATCGCAGTACCAATCGTAGAAACTCATCACTACCCCGCCCAACAGCGTCAGGAATCGGCTGCCAGCAGCATAGCTGACCTGCGACATGGCCGGAATCGGCGAAAAACCGATCACCCGGTCAGGACCATGTTGTTTGACGGTATTGACCACCGACGCCGCCGTGATTTCGAGCGCCTCGTCCCAACTGACCCGCCGAAAACCGCCTTTACCGCGCGCCTGCTGAATAGCTTTGCGGCTTTCCGGGTTAGACATGATGCGTTTCCAGGCTTCCACCGGATCGGCGTGTTTTTCGCGCGCTTCGCGCCACAGATCGATCAGCACGCCGCGGACATACGGGTATTTCACCCGGATTGGGCTGTACAGATACCACGAGAAGCTGATGCCCCGTTGGCAGCCGCGCGGTTCATAGGGCGGCAGACCGTCTTCCAGCGCCGGGTAGTCGGTGGCTTGCATTTCCCAGGTGACAATTCCGTCTTTGACGAATACCTGCCACGAGCAAGAGCCGGTGCAATTGACGCCGTGGGTGGTGCGCACGCGTTTATCATGTTGAAAACGATTGCGGTAGAACTCTTCCCATTTCCGTTCGGTTGGTGCTGCTTCTTCCTTCGTCCATTTGACCATTGAACCCTCCAGGATTTTGCGGAAATATCAACGGAAACGGGTTAGAGCTTGCCAGCCCGCAGTTTTTCAGAAATGCTCTGGCGCTGCCGCGGCCAGAAAATGAGCAGAATTATGAACAATACAACCACCAAGCCACCAGCGATCGCAAGGTAGAGCCCGGTTTTGGAGACCAAAGGCGCAGGTTGGGCATTGGTTTCTTTGAAATAAGCCACCAGATCGGCTACTTCCTGTACCGTCAAGGGTTTGGCGCCAAAAATCCCGATCATGGTCGGGAAATTAATGGTGCTGATTGCCGCCGTCAGCCCCGGCTCGCCGTAGCGGGTATACACCTGAGTAAGATCAGGCCCTAGTGTGCCCCCATCCAGTAACCCCGATCCGCTAATGCTGTGACAGGCGTTGCA
>DATBWK010000301.1:0-10462 GCA_036514835.1 Bellilinea sp. | reverse complement strand
GGCCCAGCCGGCTTCCTGCTGCAGGTTGTAAATTGTTTTCAGGTAATTTTCAACTGAAGAAGTTAGCATACTCTAAATTCCTAATTAGATGATACTAATTATTATACTAATTGGACAAATTTTGTCAAGATATCTACTCTTTCCCTGCGTTCATTGCTGATGTGAATTACTGGTAGAATAATTTCAATCAGCCGTTTATGAATGGTGCCCCAATGACACTCCCCAATGAACCCCTTAAAGAACCCGTCTGGAAATTCCGTGGTTATGAACTGCGCCCTTCCGAGTTCACCACGGCTATGGTTCATTACTACCGCGGTGAAATTCAGCGCAGCAATGTCTGGCGCAACCGTCTGGATGCCACCACGAACTGGGCGGTCATCTCAACCGGTGCTGCCCTTTCTTTTGCCCTATCCAGTCCAACCAACCACTTTGGCGTCATCATTCTAACCACCCTGCTGGTGACGCTCTTTTTATGGATCGAAGCCCGCCGTTACCGCTATTACGAACTGTGGAGTTTGCGCACCCGCCTGGTGGAGACCGATTTCTTCGCTGCCATGCTGGTGCCGCCCTTTTCACCGCACGCTGAATGGGCTGAAAGCCTGGCTGATTCACTCCTCACTCCGGAATTTCCCATCTCGATGCTGGAAGCCATTGGACGCAGGCTGCGGCGCAATTACATGTTTATCTATTTAATCCTTGGGTTGGCCTGGATGATGAAGATTTACCTGCATCCTTTTCCGGCAGCTACCTGGGAGGAGTTTATTTCGCGGGCGGCGCTGGGTTCGATTTCTGGTCAATCCGTATTCATGGCGGGGATCATTTTCACCGGGTTCATGGCGCTTCTGGCTTTGTTTACCATCCGCCTTAATCAGACCAGCGGCGAAGTGCTGCCGAAATTTGATTTCGCGGATATTGAAGGCGATACTACGCCCCTTTCGAAACGCTTCCCGCAATTACGCAAGCGCCGCCAGTTATTGGTCTGGATCATCACCGATAATCCCAGTGAAATTGGGAAAACCATACTGGCGCGCATGGCGCGCGGCGTCACTGCCATGTCTGGCACTGGCTTATACACCAATCTACCGCATACCATTCTCATGGTCGCTGTCACCGTGACCGAGATCGCGGAATTGAAGACCATCGTGCAGAACACGGACCCAAACGCGTTCGTAATTGTCAATCCTGCAAGCGATATTTTTGGCAAAGGCTTTCAGGAACTTAAGGAAGAAAAACCCGCCTGACGGCGGGCAAATCTGATCTCAGTGGAGGTTATCAGTCCAGGGGATGAAATCCACCGGGGGTTATTCGCTTGTAGGACTCGCCTGCCCGGATTGCATCTCCACCGGGTCAAGAAATCCTTCCGTCGATTCGATATCCACGACGCCGGCAAATGGCCAGCGCGCTCGGGCAACCTTTAGCAGCTCCGGTCGGATGGTGACCAGTCCCACCTGATACACGCGCGAATCCAGGGCCTTCAAACCTGCCGACCAGCCTACCCCAGCTTCGAATTCCAGCGGTCCCAGCTCGTCCACGATCAACATGTCACAGGGAAGCACCCCCGCCAGCATCTGATTGCCCCATGCCAGCGCAATTTGGTCAAATATCCAGGCGGGGCGGACCGACCCAGACCCATCCGCGTCGACCGGACGGCGGGCGACCAGCCGGCTGTTGCCGCTGCGCAAGTCGATCACCTCGATGCCGGTTTTTTCTCCACCATCATACACCGCGGGCGAGATCACGCCGGCAACATCCCAGCCAAGCGCTTTAGCTTCAGCTGCCAGCCGGCGGCAAAGCGTGGTTTTGCCTGAGCCGCGCCGCCCGGTGAGAATCCACAAATGTCCGTTTTCAGGTGGGTTGGTTTTCGTATCCATTCTTCCATTATTTTGCCACAAAATTTCTGAGAAATATTAAAATCTCGGGCTGAAAAACCCATTATTCATTCAACCCGCCTGTTTTTTCGTAATTTGGACAAAGTCGGTAACTTTAAACCGTTGGTAGCGACTGTATGGTTAACTGCAACAATACAGTTATCCAATGGAGGTATGATGAAAGGTAGAAAGAAAATTTACTTGCTGTCAGCAGCAGTAATGTTGATTGCAGGAGCAGTTCTGTTCGCGGGTAATGCTGTCCAATCCGCCAAAGCCGCTTTTTCAGGTCCATCTTCTGCCAGCCACCAGATCAACTCGGCTGGAGTACCTGAATTAGGGGTTGTTGAATTAAAGGGGGTCGTAGATGCCATCGCCGCGGATAGCTACACCGTCAGCGGTTTAATTTTCCGCTTCGACACGTTGACCATCATTAGCGGTGGTCCAGCGGTCGGTGACAGTGTGAAAGTCAAAGCCTTGACTCTGCCAGACTTAACCCGCTATGCCCTCATGATCAATAAAACCGATGCGGTTATAAGCACACCCGAGTTCGAATTCTTCGGCCTGGTGGAAACCATGGCAGCCGGTTCATGGACAGTTTCGAGTGAAGTGGTGATAGTCGACCTGACGACGGTTATCGACCCCGGGATCGCTGCCGGGGCACTGGTAGAAGTCAAAGGCGCGGTGGTCGCTGGCCAATTGCTGGCTGACTCGATTGAATTGAATGAAAGCATGCCCGGAGATGTTGGCACTGAGGTTGAGCTCTTCGGCACGGTCGAGTCGATCACCGGCGCGGTCTATCTGATCGGCGGCAAGACGGTCAATACCGATGCCTCGACTGAATTTGTCGGTACGGTAGCCGTTGGCAACTTTGTCAAAGTACATGCGACTTTGAATTCGGACGGCACCTACCTGGCGCGCGAGATCGAATTGATCTCCACGCCAAATCCTGACTATGATGATGACGACGCGGACGACGACCAGGGTGAGGACGAAGATGAAATAAAGATCACTGGTGTTCTGGAATCCATGTCCGCTGGATTGTGGGTTGTAAACGGCATGAGCTTTGTAGTGGACGAAAATACCAAGATTGAAGGCGACCCGCAAATGGGTGATACAGTCGAAGTGGAAGCTTATGTACAGAGCGATGGCACTAATCTGGCGCACGAGATCGAGCTGGAAGATGATGAATCGGTAGGCGACGACGATGATTCTTCAGGTTATGACGATGACGAAGATTCGGACGATTCGGATTCTAGCGACGATGACCATGACGAGGATGACGACGACGATGATGACGATAACGGCGGCGGTTCCTCCGGTGGGTCTGACGATGATGACGAAGAAGACGACGACTCTGGCTCCGACAGCTCCGGTTTCACCAGCTAACGAATCAGATCGATCGTTATGAACCTTAATAAATCATAGTAAGATTGGGCACATTGCCCGTCGAAACATGCCTGGGGTGAATCCCATCGCCCCAGGCATACCAACGCTCGACGGCGCCAAGGCGGTGAAATAGGCGTGAAGTTCGGTTTTCTCATCGGTTATACTTACGAACGTTGAAACCTTCATTGTCTACGCAAATGGAAATCGACACCATCCTCGACCGCGCGCACCAATTCGATCCGCAGGCACTGGCTGAGTTACACGACCAGCTTTACCCGCAGGTCTACCGATACCTGGCGTACCGGCTGGATGATCCGCAGGTTTGTGAAGATATTTCCTCCGAAGTGTTTGTGCGTTTGCTGGACGTGCTGAAGAAAAAGGTGCAAACCATTCAATCCGCACGCGCCTGGTTACTCGGAACCGCCAATCACCTGGTAATGGATTACTACCGGCATAAATACCGCCGCCGAACGGATAATTTGGATAATCATGACGATTTGCCGGATCACCATACACCCGAAGGTGAAACCGAGGCGCGGATGATCCACCAGGAAGTACGTACCGCCATGCTCAATCTGACCATTGACCAACAACATGTGATTGCTCTGCGCTTTTCGCAGGAACTATCCTTGGAAGAAACCGCCCAACTGATGGGCAAAACGGTGAATGCCGTCAAAGTTTTACAATACCGCGCTCTGGCTGCCTTAAGAAGGCAGCTGGACAGGAGAATGATGTAAGTGACGCAGCTTTTTGAACCCTACTCGATTTTAGAAATATGTCTGGCCCGTTTGAACGCTGGCGAGAACCTTGAAACGGTCCTGGCTGATTACCCGCAGCAGGCTGCAGAAATGCGTCCCTTGCTGATCGCTGCGCTGAAAGCCAGCCGCAGCGGGGTGCCGCTGCGTGTACCCGCTTCAGCACAAATCGACAGCCGCACCCGTTTTTTGGCTGAAGCTCAGCGCCGCCAGACAAAACCAAAGGGTTTCCTGCCCCGGTTCAACTTTGCCTATGCAGCCATCGCAATCATCATCATTATCTTTGCTGGAATTTACGGCACTGGGTTAGCCTCCGCTGAAACGGTCCCTGGAGAGACGCTCTACCCGGTAAAACGGGTGGTGGAACAGGCGCAGTTGGCGCTGACCACCGACCAGATCACCCGCCTGGACCTTGAAGAAGAATTCGACCGGCGTCGGGTGGCTGAGGTTGAAGAATTGAAACAAGAAGGCCGAACGGAATCGGTAACAGTCGCTGGTCCGTTGGAAGAATTGGCTGATCTTTCCTGGTCGGTTGGTGGAGTGAAGCTGAACCTGACTCCGGACCAACTCGCTTTGGCCCGCACACTGCTCGGCTCCTACATTGAGGTGAAGGGGAAAATTCGCGGTGAGGAGGGGATTGAGGTGGAAAACCTGGAACTGCGCTTATTCACCTTCACTGGCAAGCTGGAAGCGATTAACGCCAACGAATGGATTGTTAGCGGGGTTAAAGTATTGGTAATGGATTCCACTCAGATCAGCGGCAAACCGCGTATTGGCAGGCGGGTTGAATTGACCACACTGCACTACGATGAAGACTATTTTCTGGCGCTGACCGTCCGGGTTTCTGGTAATGAGTCGAACGGCGCTGGTTCCAAGGAAAAGAACAAAGGCTCGGATAATCCGGTAGAAACCGAATCGGTAGAAGATCGTCCGGAAAATACGCTTGAGGCGACCCAAACACCTGTTTCAGAGGAAAAAGATTCCTCCGGCGGTGGCGATTCGGACAAAACACCTGATTCAGACGATGATCACCGGCTGACGGAAACCCCAAAGCCGAACGAAGAGCACGAACAGACCAAGACGCCGGATTAACCGCGTAAATTAATCATTGTTCCACGCCTCACTTATCCGGCGGTAGCTGTCCTCCAGCGCTTCGGGTAATACGCGGGCGCCTGCCAGCGTGGACATGAAATTGGTGTCCCCGGCCCAGCGCGGGACAATATGCATATGGACATGGTCTGCCACACCTGCACCAGCCACAGCGCCGATGTTCACACCAATGTTAAACCCTTCGGGCTTGTACACCCGCCGTATTACTTGAATCCCGTGTGATACCATTTCCATCAGAGCTGTCCGGGTGGCAATATCCAGCAATTCCAGGCTGGGCTGATGGGCAGTTGGAACCACCATAATATGTCCGCTGGTATACGGGTAGCGGTTCATCATCACAAAGACCAGCGGGTTGCGGGTGACGATTAAGTTTGCTGGCCCATCTTCCAGCTCCAGGGCGTTGCAAAAAATACAACCGGATTTGGGATCATTTCCCATGATGTATTCCATTCGCCAGGGCGACCATAGGTGTTCCATTTTTCTCCGACGATGTGCTGTACTGTGGAGCAAACTTATGTTTGCCGGACAGGGTGGATGCGCGCCAGCTTTGGGCTGTAATGTAGAGCGAACCTGGGTTTATCTCACGCTGAGATGCATCCATTGTAACAAATTCCACTGGCTGGCAGGTTGAAACTGGACAGCCAGGCTTACACGGTTGACACCTTCCCCCCTACAGGTTATGCTATCCTAGCCTATGGAACAGCCGCAATTGTTTGGCCCGCGTTTGCTATCCGTCACAGAACTGACCCGCTATATGCGTGCCCTGATGGACAGCGACGAGATTTTGCGCGACATCTGGGTTAGTGGAGAAATCTCGAACCTTTCCCAACCGTCTTCCGGGCACATCTACTTTTCCCTCAAAGATCAAACTGCCACACTGCGCTGTGTCATCTGGCGAACGACCGCCATGCGAATGCTGGTCAATTTGCGTAACGGACAGGCAGTGGAGGCTCATGGCGCTATCAGCCTGTATGAGCGGGACGGCACCTATCAACTTTACGTCGACTCGCTGCGCCTGGCTGGTGAAGGCTGGTTGTACCAGGAATTCCTGCGGCTAAAAGCCCGTTTGGAAGCCGAGGGGCTTTTCGACGAGGCGCGCAAGCGGGCAATTCCAGCCATTCCACAGCGCATTGGCATCGTTACTTCTGCCACCGGGGCGGCCCTGCAGGATATTCTCAACACGCTTACCAACCGTTACCCGCTGGCAGAGGTGATTCTCTCGCCGGCGCCCGTGCAGGGAGACGATGCACCTCCCCGGCTGGTGAAGGCTTTGCAGCGGCTGGAGGCTGCTCGCCCGGATGTGATCATTATGGCGCGCGGCGGAGGGTCCTTGGAAGATTTGTGGGCTTTCAACGATGAGCGTTTGGTCCGCGCCATTGTTGCTAGCATCATTCCAGTCATCACCGGCATCGGCCATGAGACGGATTTCACATTGGCCGATTTTGCCGCCGATCTGCGCGCCCCAACTCCTACCGGCGCAGCCGTTCTGGCTACTCCGGATGCTGCCGAGATGCGCGCTGCGCTAGGGTCGCTGTTGCTGCATCTGGATAGCGCCATGGTTGCGTTGATCGTGGCCAGTAAACGCGATACCGCCGACATTTTATTGCGTTTGGGACGGCTTTCCCCGCAGCGTAAAGTTCAGGATGACCGCCAGCGACTGGACGAGTTGTTGGAACGCGCCGTGCGCAGCCTGTCTGCCCATCAGCGCCTGCGCCGTGCCCAGGTAGACGGCCTTTCCTCCCGACTGCAAGCCCTCAGTCCACTGGCTGTATTGCAGCGCGGCTATGCCGTTCTGCGCGGCCAGGGTGGTCGAATCCTACAAAGCGTATCGCAGGTTAAGCCGGGCGATATAGTTAAAGCGCGCATCCAGGACGGCGACCTAACCGCCCAGGTTCAGCAAATAAATCCCTCCCCCTGAGAAAGCGAAACACCATGGCAAAAACCAAACCAACGGTTGAGTCGCTCAGTTACGAGCAGGCATTTCAAGAATTGGAAGACGTCGTTTCGGCGTTGGAGGCCGGGCAGCCCAATTTGGAAGACGCCCTGGCTCTATTTGAACGTGGTCAGGCATTAGCCAAACGCTGCGCCAACCTGTTGGACGTGGCCGAGGTGCGGGTAAAGCGCCTGTCGGAGAGCGAGCCGGATCTGCCGGTGGAGACGGACAAAGAGGCTTAACCCCGCATGGGCGAACTATTCTCGAACCAGGTGTTGATTTGCGCGCTGCTTGGCTGGTTTTTAGGCCAGGCTCTCAAAGTGCCGATCGAATACCTGTATAAAAAGCGTTGGAACTGGGCTTTATGGTTCAGTAGCGGTGGCATGCCAAGCTCGCATTCATCGCTGATGGTGTCCACCACCCTGGCGATCGGTCTGTATCACGGTTTTGGCACGCCCATATTTGCGCTGGCGTTTGCCGTATCCATGGTCATCATCTACGACGCTGCCGGCGTGCGCCGACAGGCTGGTTTTCACGCCCAGAAGATCAATATCATTTTTGAGGAATTTTTCCACGGACGACCGATCCCGCAGGAGCGGTTGATCGAAGTGTTGGGGCACACACCGCGCGAGGTTATTGGGGGAATTTTATTGGGATTGTTGATTGCCTTAAGCGTCTATGCATTCTGGCCGCCGCTGCAGCCGCTGCAATAACGCCAGCGATTAACCGCCGTACAGGTCGCGCGTCAGATCTTCGATGGTTGGCTGTTTTTCCAGTTTGCCGACCAATTCATCCCAGAAACGTTGATCATAACGCCGTGAGCGCACCGGCAGCGGCATTTTAACGCCCCAGCCCAGCAGCAAGACTTCTTCTTTCGGTTGCAGTCGTGCCAGCATGCCGCGCAGCGAGTCGCGCCCGGCTAATCCTGAAAGCACTGCCGCGATATCGGCTTCGTCGCCCAGCCAGCCGGAGATGCGTGTGCCAAGCTGTGACATGACCTCGTCATATATTTGCGAGGGGCGCTGATCGATGATCAAGAGCGTGACGTAGTATTTGCGCATCTCGCGTGCAATGGTACTGAAAGCCGTTTGTGCCGCCATTTCACGGTTGAGCAGTTTGTGGGCTTCCTCGACCACCACCACCAGCGGGCGCGGTTCTTTGCTTTTGCCGGTGCGGAAGGCGTTGGTGTGCTTCTCCCAGGTCTCGCGGATGCGCCGGGTTAACAGGTTGGTGACCAGCAGGTAATCCAGATCGCTTTCGAACTCGCCAAATGACAAAACTATGTGCTTACCTTCGTCGAGCAGCTTGATAATGTCATCCAGCACGTTCTTGGGCGGCTCGGGGACGATATACGGGCGGTTAAAAACCCGCCCCAGTTTGCTGTGCAGCCCTTCGGCTGCAGCCACATTGACCCCGGTCTGATTAGCCCAGGCAGCCACGCTGTCGGATGCCGGTACGGTTTTTCCCTCATCGGTGTGCTCCACCGCGCCATTGCGCATGGCTTTGAAAGAGCTGTACCAGGCTGCGGCACCAAAGCTGTGTAGTAACGCGTCCAGGGTGGTGGGCGTAGTTTCCTTTAAGTTGAGTTCACGGGAGAGCATCTCGATGTCTTCCGGCCGCAGGTCTTTCTCGCCCAGCACCAGGTTGAAATTCGGCGTGTTGCCGCGGATGCTGGCGCCGGCTCCCAGGCCGACCACCTGCACCTTGCTGCCGAATTTGGTGTGCAGCCCGGTCACTTTTTCGCCGGTGTCGGAGGAAGTGTCGTCGAAGGCGTACTCGTTGTGCATGTCGAAGACCAGCAGCGAGGTCTTGTCGTAATGGATCAGTCCAGCCAGTAAAATGCGCGTCAGAAAGCTTTTACCGGTGCCGGTGGCGCCGAAAATTCCGGATGAGCGCTGCACGAAGCGCTCCAGATCGATACACACCGGGTGCCCCTGCTCGCGGGTATAACCGACGGTGTAATTTTTGCCGCCCGGCTCGCCAAAGATTTCGGCCACATCGCCAGCTCCCGCCACCCGCACCGGGGCATGATGCTGCGGCACGGTTTTGACTGGCAGCGGCTGCGGGTCGGTTGCATGCGCCTCACGCCAGCCAGGGTACTCCGGTGAATCGATCTCCGGACCGCGTTCCAGCATCAGAGCGGGCAGCACTTCCAGGTTGGTGAACAATGTTTGACCATGCAGCAATTTGGCCAACCCCGGCGGCAGCCGCTTCTCGGACTGCTCGTCGGCAAAGCGCGGATCGGTGGCGCCCAGCTGCAAATCGGTCACCAGCCCATAGAATTGCCAGGGATTGCTTTCGATGACCACAAAGGAGCCTTCCTGCACCTGCTGCGGCGGCACCGTCAGACGCACCGACAGGCTGTCTTTCAGCGTCCCGCCGACCACATAACCGACCGGCGCATCCTGAGGCAGGGGTTCTTCAGACATGGCAGCTCCTTGGGGATAGAACGATTGATCTAGCCTAATTGTATCAGAAATTGTTTATCACAAAGAAGAACAAGGGCTTGAATTTCACTTAAATGTACGCTATACTTTACATTGGATGACGACAAAATTATGCACCCGCTTGAAAGAAACCCGGCTGGCGAAAGGGCTTACCCAGGAGGCCCTGGCTGACCAGTTGGGAGTTTCACGCCAAACCATCATCGCGATCGAGAAGGTTAAGTACGTTCCTTCTGTAAAACTGGCTTTGGAAATTGCCATAACTCTGGGAGTCTCTATCGATGCGTTGTTTTGGGTGGAAAAAGTTGAATGATTCTTATTCTTTTGTTTAAGCAGGTTTTACTACTTCTGAGGGATTAGCCAATTTTTAAAATCCGTCTCACATTGCCAAAATGGCCGAAAGGAGCAAAAATGGCCGCAAAAACTGTACGAAACCGTCAGCAAGTAGGATATGGAATGAGTGGACTATGTCTGTTTGCTGGCATCACTGGATTCTTCTATCAATTCATGCCAGACGGGACCTTTTTGACTTTCCTGGTGTGCATGACTGCCATTCTCGGATTGGCCAACCAAAGCAAGAGCTTTGATGAACGGGAGAATCAATTGCTCTTACAAAGTTATGGCACAGCCTTTATTTATCTGTTTTTTGCCATTTTATTCATTTATATGTTTGATCTATTCTTCGGAAAATTGCAGTTCATCGCTCCGATTTTCACGACTCTGAATAACCATTGGATCGGGATTATGGCGTCGGTCATTTGCATTCTCATCGGTATCAGCGGCATTCGTAATTTTCGGGAGATCAAATAGTCTTGCTGTGATCCTTTTTTGTTCTCCCGGGCACTTGACACCTGACAGGCTGAATTACGTACCCCAATCCCGCAAATACAAAAAGTCATAACCCACCGTGCGGTTGCTGAGCTTGGCAACCGGCGGCATAATCCGCTTGAAGTGATTGCGTCGAAT
>DATBWK010000300.1:0-13601 GCA_036514835.1 Bellilinea sp. | reverse complement strand
GTAGGGTGATCCAGGCAGCCGAGAATATTCATTAAAGTCGATTTTCCGGAGCCGGAAGGCCCCATAATGGATAATACCTCGCCGCGCTGAATGCGAACATTCGCGCCGCGAAGCGCATGCACTTCCTGATTGCCCATCCGGTAGATCTTGGTCAGGCCGCTGCCTTCAATCACCCAGTCCGTCATCCGCCTACCTCATGAACGGCGGCTGGCCGGCTTCAAACTGGGTCGGCGGGTTGAGTACAACCGTGTCGCCTTCCTTGACATCCCCCGAAACGATCTCGCTGGTCAGGTCAGACTGGGCGCCAAGTTCGATCGGAACCGCAGTCGGAACACCCAACTTGAGCAGGTACACGACGCGCTGCCCATCCTTCAGGCGCACGGCGCGGTTGGGCACCAGCAGAACATCTTCCAGCTGGTTGATGACAATATTCACCGCGGCGGTCATGCCGGACAAAACGTCCGAGTCGATATCGGAGAGTTCGATTGTGACCTTGAAATTGACAATGCCGGTAACCGTCGCTCCCACCCGGCCAACTTCCACAATCTTGCCGTTGTATTCCTTGCCGAGAATGGCATCGAAACTCATCACCACCGGCTGCCCTACCTCGAGGCGGTTGATATCGGCTTCCGGCACTTGCACATCTACCAGCAGACGGGAGAGATCGTCCAGCCGGAAGGAGTTCGTACCAGGTGTCACCTGGTCGCCGATCTTGGAGTTGACCTCGGTGATGGTGCCGGTGAAGGGGGCGGTAAGGGTGGACATGGCAAGCGAGGCTTCGATCGCCGCGATACGGGCTTCCGCGGCACGTACGTCGTCCGGATCCGGACCATCTTTAATGCGATCCCACTCGCGCAGCGCATCGTCATATTTCGCCTGGGCCAGCGCCACAGTGGCATCCGCTTGCTCGACTTCCAGTGGGTTCGGACCGCCCTCCAGATAACGCAGATTGGCCTGAGCCAGTTCCAGTTGACGCCGAGCATTGAGCAGTGCGGAGTAGATGTTCAGACGGGTGGTGTTATCCGATGAAAAATTCTTTACCTGGTCGTACAGGTCTTCATAACGCGCGACTTCATCCTCAGCCAGTGAGAGGCGGGTGCGGGCCTCTTCCAGGGTCAGCTCGCTGGCACGCGAATAGTCCTTGCTCGTGCGCTTGCTCAGGGCGGTATCCAATTCGTCTTCCGCCTGCGAAAGCGCCAGCTGCGCTTGAGCGCGGGCCAGGCCGGATTGCTGCAAATTTTCCAGGGCGCGGCGAGCAGCGACCAGGTCAGCTTCGGCCAAAATAAGGGCCTGCGGCAGCGAGCTTAGACTCAACCGCCCCAGCACATCGTCGGTGCTCACCTGTTCACCGGCGGCAACATTGATCTCGCCAATTTGCCCGGTGGTCTGCCAGGTCATCATTGCGGTCTGGTTGGCGCGAACGGTTCCGGTGGCGCCCACTATAGCGGTCAGATTGCCGCGGGTGATCTCTTCGGTCTGGAAGGTGGAATTAGCCTGTGCCTGAGCGGTGCGCCAGGCCCGATAGCCAAAAAAACCGGCGATTGCCAGGGCAATAACCAGGAATATGATGATGATTCGACGTTTCATTTACTAAAACCTTTGTTCAGCGGTTGTTTTCCCCTGTCGGAGGACTGGCTCAAGTTTATCACTAACCGTCAGCGGCTGCAGGCTTTCCGTTATAATTCCATCTGCCGGCAGAACATCGAGCTAATTATTTCTTCCAAAAATTCACTGTCGAAATATGAAGACATCCACAAAAATCTGGCGCATCCTCGCGAATATCCTCGTCCTGCTCATTGTGCTGGTGACCCAGCAGCGCAGCAACTACGATATGACCAATCCGGTCGAGCAGGTGCGCGCCTACACCCGCTGGAAGGAATTTGATTACGTCAGTTGGATTGTGGATGCGCTGGCGCTCAAATCCTCTTATGGGGCGCTTAATGTCACCCATTATCTTAGCGGTGAACAACAGCGCGAGCAGATTTTTCAGCATCTGGACATGTTACGGCGGCTCGACGAGGTGCGGGATCAAATCGCGAGTATCTATGCAGATCCGGCTGTCGCCAATAAAACCGCCGCCTCAGCCCAACTTTCTGACGAACAGACCGAACTGACCGCCCAAATCAACCTGCAGCAGCCGTTGGTGGAAGCCGTCTTGCAGCATCAGATCAGCGTAGTAGCCGGCGAGCTTGGTCTTACCCTGGGCGGTCAGCCCATTCCGCCGCTGCTTTATCACGTTACTCCCCTGCCCATGGCATTGATCGTCTCCCCGCGCCAGGTGATTCAACAGACGGCAGACATTTCCGTGACGCCAGACCTGCCCCTGGCGGAGATCACCCGGCTGGAGGATGCGGTCGCCGGCGGGTTGGATGTTTCCGCACTGGTGGTGCCTATTGGCGGTGTCGGAGTGTACCCCACCATGGTCAACCGCACCACCGACCTCAACTGGCAGGTGGAAGTGGTCGCGCATGAATGGATTCACAACTATTTGACGCTGCGCCCGGTGGGCGTTTTATATTTCTCCACGCCGCCCATGCGCACAATCAATGAAACCACCGCCAATATCGCTGGAGACGAAATTGGCGAAGCCGTGATCCTGCGCTTCTACCCGGAATTCGCTCCGGAACCAGTGGATGAACCTGCTCCCAGACCGCAGCCGCAGGACGAAGCCCTGCCAGTGTTCGATTTCCGCGCTGAAATGCATGAGACCCGCCTGCAAACGGATGCCTTGCTGGCAGCCGGCAATGTAGAAGAAGCCGAAGCGTATATGGAAGCGCGCCGGCAGTTTTTTTTGGAAAACGGCTATCGCATCCGTAAGTTAAATCAAGCCTATTTTGCCTTTTACGGCTCGTACGCTGACCAGGCTGAAGGCCCAGCCGGGGCGGACCCGGTGGGAGCGGCTGTCCGCGAACTGCGGTCAGGATCGGTCAGCCTGGCTGACTTTCTCGATCAGATGGCGTGGGTGACTTCTTATGAGGCGCTGCAGCGCTTGAATCAACGCAACTAATCAAGGCCACTGGTGCTGCTGTCACCGGTGCCCAGATCGGGCATGGCCTGCTCGATGGCTTCGGGTGATTCGCCTTTTTCCAGACGCGAAACCACCTCGTTGAACTCAGCCCCCATATCCTCGCCAATTTCACCGCTCATCTGGCGCATCATGCGCCCAAGCGTGCGCGGGTCGCGGTCCATGTTCTCAAGCTGGGTCGGATCGGCCATCTCGTTCATGCGGGCGTCATTCGAACGGCCAATACGCACCCGCCCTATGCGCCGTTCAACATTCTCGCTGCCGCAGTGCAGGCATTTCACAACCTTCGTGCCGTAATCGGAATATGGCATGAAAATATCAAAGCGTTTTCGGCATTCTAAACAACGGTAATCGTAGGCAGGCATCTCACACTCACCAGAAATATGGTTCTTTATCCATTATAATCAGGGTACCCTTGGCAGAGCAATTATTTTACCCCAGGCCAGCCACTGAGACCATCAATTGAAGCGGAACTATGTGCACTCATACCACCCTGCTTGAACTCAACAACCAAAAACCGCTGGTCATCGTGCTTTCCGGCCCATCCGGGGTAGGCAAGGACTCAGTTCTAAAAGCCATGCAGAGCCGCGGCATGGCTTTTCATTTTGTAGTCACCTCCACCGACCGTAAGCCGCGCAAAGAGGAAGTCAACGGGGTGGATTACAACTTCATCTCCACGGAACGGTTCGAGCATATGATCCGCAATGACGAATTTGTGGAGCATGCCCGGGTTTATGGTGATTATAAAGGCGTGCCCAAGGCTCAGATTCAAGGTGCATTGGCATCTGGCAAGGACGTTGTGCTGCGGCTGGATGTGCAGGGAGCCGCGCGGGTGCGCGAACTCTTTCCTGATTCGATTCAAATATTTCTAATCCCAGAGAACGAAGATAAATGGCGCCAGCGCTTCATTTCGCGCAAGTCCGAGACCGAGGAAATGCTGCAGCAGCGTATGTTGATTGCCCACGAAGAACTTAAGCGCGTGGACGAGTTCGACTATGTGGTGATCAATTGCACCGATTGCCTGGATACAACTGTCAACCAAATCGCCGCCATCATCGAGGCAGAACACCTCAAAGTCCGCTCAGGAACTTAATGGTATGAATTCAATTCCCCCACCGCAAACGGAATATCCGCAAACCCCGCCGGTACCGCCGCGCATCATGCGCCGTCCGGCGTCAGACCCGCCTTACGTAACCTACTTTATGATTGCCAGCTGCGTGGTTGTGTATTTGCTGCAAATGGCAACCCGCACACCCGGCGGCGGCGACCTGCTCTCCAACTGGGGCGCCAAGGTCAATTCGGCGATTATCGCCGGGCAATACTGGCGCTTGATCACGCCCATGTGGCTGCATGGTTCGCTGCTGCATATCGCCTTCAACATGTATGCGCTGTTCATTTTTGGCCCCAACCTGGAACGGCCTTATGGTCACAGCCGTTTTTTGGCACTCTACCTGCTGGGCGGATTCGCCGGCAATGTGATCTCGTTCATGATGTCGCCGCGCGCCTCGTTGGGATCGTCAACCGCCATTTTTGGGTTGATCGCCGCCCAGGGCGTTTTTCTCTACCAGAACCGCAAATTGATTCGCAACGCGCAGGGCATGTTGATTAATACCTTGACGATCGCCGGCATCAACCTGGTGCTGGGTCTCTCGCCCGGCATCGACAACTGGGGGCATTTGGGCGGGTTGATCGGCGGATTAGCGTTTGCCTGGTCAGCCGGTCCCTTGTGGGACATTCAAGCCGACGCTACCGGTCTCCGCCTGGTTAATCAGCGCAGCACGCGGCGGGTAATTCTGGTCGGCATCGGGGTGGCGGTGGTATTTGCCGCCGTGGCTTTGTTGAAGATCGGGACGGGGTAATCCGGCCGGTAGGGACACGGGGCTCGGACAGAATTCCGAATGGAAATGGTACCCCCGTGCCCGTACGGGACAACACGGACTTTTAGTCGCTAGCGACAGGAGCGGTCTGGACGTTGACGGCGGCGTTTAGTTTGCCGCCGGGTTCCTGCTCGTCAATGGTGATCACGGACTTTATCAAAAAGCCGGCGACACCCATGGCGGCGCACACCAACCCGCCCACCACGTACCAGGCCTGGATCCCCAGCCATTCAGCCACCGGCGAGGCAACGATCATGCCCAACGGCGAGATGGCAGCCGAGCCGCTGACGATCAGCGTGAAGACCCGCCCCTGCATTTCCGGATCCACTTTGGATTGCAGCAGCGCAAACAGCGGACCGTTTACCAGCGGGTTCATAAAGCCCATCATTGCCATACCAGCCATGGCTGCCCAGTAGCCGTCTTTGTCGGCCAATCCGACGATCAGGATGCCGGCACCCATGCCGATCAGACCCGACATGGATGTGATCACTTTGCGTTTGAACCCGCCCCAAACGCTCAACAACACCCCGCCCGTGATGATGCCCACACCAAAGCCGGATTCCAGCCAGCCCAATTCTACCGCGCCGCCCTGAAAGTGGCGGGTCACCAGCAGCGGCAGGAAGGAAAATGCCGGATTAATCAGAAAGTTAATGATCATAGCCATCAGCAGAATGGCTAACATGCCCGGCCAACTGCCCACATACCTTAAGCCGGCTCGAACATCGCG
The DNA here is from genome assembly GCA_036514835.1 of Bellilinea sp. Classification (GTDB taxonomy): domain Bacteria; phylum Chloroflexota; class Anaerolineae; order Anaerolineales; family Anaerolineaceae; genus Bellilinea. The sequence continues at coordinate 7,972 of DATBWK010000300.1, read as the reverse complement.
CCAGACGCTCTCCGGAGTGACCGCTGCTTCGCCGTCTTTGTGGACCGGCCGCGGAATCGAGATGAATAATAAAGGCAGGATGGCCAACGCCGCGGTGCCCAGGTCAATGGACAGCACCCATTGCATCGGCATCACGCTAAGCAGCAGTGCTCCCAGCGGCGGCGCAGCGATGGTGAGCAATCCTTGCAGCGCCTGGTTGGCTCCCGAGAGACGGGATAGGTGTTTCTTCGGAACCATTAGCGAAGTAGAAGCCTGCATAGCCGGCCAATGGAATGCGCCGCCCAGTCCGCGCAGGAACATGGCAACGTAAATCTGCCAGATCTGGACAGCGCCGCTCAGGAACAGCAGCACCAACCCCAGGGTGGTGAGGGCTACCGCGGCATCCGCGAATATCATCACCTTGCGGCGGTCCCAGCGGTCCACCAGCGCGCCGGCGAACGGTCCGAGAAACACCTCCGGCAGCATCGCGACCAGGGTAGCGGTAGCCAATACCGCGGTCGAACCGGTTTGAACGGTCAGATGCCAGACCAGCGCAAATTGCACCAGCCGGCTGCCGAGCAGAGAAACGGCCTGCCCACCCCACAGTGGAGCGAAGCGGCGCAGCCAGTTGTTTTCGAGAGCAGTTTCCATCACCAACCATACCTTTCCCGATACCCGTTAGATTACTTAAATACGAAGAGCATCCCGGAAAAGTTCCATTATTCCGGTTCAGAATTTCCGCGCGATTTGGAATGTTTGCCTTACTCGATGAAGACTTCTACGTGCTCGCCGTCTTCTTCATCCAGAACATCGACAATTTGGCCCATCTCGCCAGATTGAATCCATTCCATCAGCGCATTGGGGTCCAGCCCCTCGATTTCCGGCGCAAAGCGCATGCCCATACGGATGCCGGAGCCTACCAGGTTGAGCGGTAAGCGCACGTTAACCCGCGTCTTGCCAGAATTGGTATCCGTTACCCGCACCCGCAGCCACTTCCCGCCGCTGACCGGGCCTGAAGCATAAGGCGGGTTGGCGCTAATACCTGGACGGACGCCGGGCCTGGTGCTGGCAGTGCTTTCCAGCGCTTCCAACAGCCGGGCGGCTTCCGCGGCTGTGATTTTGCCTTCCTGCAGCAAATTTAATATTTTGAGACGTTCTTCTACATTGACCATGACCTTCTCCTCAACCGTCTACTTCTCGACGGCTTCCTCTTTTTTTCCGAGTATCCGCTGGTGTGCCTCGTCGGAGGTGATCAAACCCTCAGCCAGCTCGTCCAGAATCCGCATGCGGTCTTCGGCGCTCAAGCGGACCGGAGCTTCCTCGCGGCCAGGTTCAAAACCCAGTGACCGCAGGATTTCATTGAACCGGTTGCGCAGGGTCGGATAGGAGAGACTGAGTTCCTCCTCCATGCGATTAAAGCGCCCTTCGCAGCGGATGTAGGTCAATAAGAATTCCATTTGTTCGGGCGAAAGCGGCGCAAAAGGATTGCTCTCCGGGTGGAAATGCCCCTCGATGGTGGTATTGCACTGCAGACAGAACAAGCGGGTGACGATCAACTCGCTCTTGCACACCGGGCATTGGTTTAACATCTGGTTCATGAGTCCTCCGTATACGCCGCCTGCAAGGTCTTTTTGGCGGGCAGAATAGAATAATTGCGTACATTTCTTCGAATTCTAGCAATATTTTAGCACGGGTTTTAATAATGTCAATAGTTTATTCAATATTATTTATATTGAGTTTCATTTTATTGATGTATTATGGATTTAATTGATTTTTTACGGAATTGGTAAGCCGTTCACTCAATAACACCCAACTCCCCTTGCGGTCATCGGCGTCCACAATACCGCGATCGTAATAAATCTCAAAAATACGGCTATCCGTTGTGCGCACTTGAAAGAAGAAACGTCCCACCCCCAGCGAACCGATGCGGGAGGCACGTGACAGGTGCGGCGGGATCATGTTGCGACCCATTCGTCCGCGGCGGCGAAAGTCCTTCCATTCCGCTAAAAGTTCGACGATGCGATAGTTTTCCCCTCGCCAAATGAACCCCTGCGGGCAGGATGGGGATTTCTCCAACGCCGGCGGGGAATCAAAGATAACCTCGATAGGCTCGTCGATGAAGCGGGATTCAGGTTCCGGAATGGGCATGGCTTTCCTCGGTGATTAATTATAGACAGAAAACCCCCAGCATACAGTCACTGCCTGCGTAAGATAAAAAAACACCCGGTCAGCGATTGGCCGGGTGCCTGGGTTGACTATGTGGAATTAATGGTTGCCGCCGAATCCCCCGGTATCCGTTGGAGAATTGCCGCCAGTGCTTGTAGACGCTCCGTTGCCAGTTGGAGTATTCGTCTGAGAGGTGCAGGTTGATTCAGGACCCGGGCCGGGGCCGTATCCGCTGCCAGGCGTCGGAGTACCATCTGTCCACGGATTGTCAGAATCTCCGGGACCGTAGCCGGACCCAGGTGTCGGAGTTGCTTCCGTCCATGGATTTTGTGGTCCAGCTCCGCCCCAAAGTGTCTCCCCTGTCTGCAAGGTTCCCATCGGTGAACCCGTATCGCTCATGGTCTCGTCATAGTTCCGGTTTTGGAATTGAAATGGCTGCTGGCCATTCTCATTTTGATTAATCCGATTTTGTTCACGCATTTGAAGTTCTTTTAGCAACATCAACGGATCAGCAGCGCCCAATTCTGCCAATGCTGAATGCGTTTCAAGCGTCAGACGTATCCGATCGCGTGATCGTAGGAGTGCCGGGTCATCCTGCAGTTGAAGCTGGGCAATTTCTTGTTCTCTTTCACGGAGTTGAGTGTGTAACTGTAAGAGGATTTTCATTTCCTCTCCGGATTGCAGGTTTAAAGCATTTTTAAGGCATAATTCAAGCTGCTGCTGCAAGCGAAGCTCGGTAGCAGTATCAGGTGCATCCCCTGCCCGAAGCATAATACGGATCTCTTCGGTGCGGCGGTTAGCCAACTCCAAGCTGAACTGCGCAGCCTCGGTTGCATTGTCAGTTATGCGCATTCTGACTTGTTCACTGAGCAGCTTTACAGGATATAGCAAGTCGCCAGGCAAACTACCTTGTGCTGCAGCCATCGTTACCCCGCTGCCGCCAAACACCAATCCAAACACAACGATCAAAAGCATAGCAACGTTCACCATCGGATAACCCTCCCTTCGTGACCTGCCTAAATTCGGGAATAAAATGCCCTTCCATGAATATAGACGAAGTTGATTGCTTTTCGATACGCTGCTTTTCATAAGCTGTGCCTCAACCAGGAAGGCCTTACGGCGATCGGCAGCCCGTTGGGGGATGCAGGTCGGGTTTCCTCGTAAAGCGGTCAACTGGTCGATAGTTTTTGATTCTTCCGGCTGGTGGGAAAACATAAATTCACACTTTTCCATCGTTCATAATTTTGCTGATTTTAACCAGGGCACGGTGTTGCAGGGCTTTTACCGCGCCTACCGTCTTTCCCATACAGTCTGCAATGTCACTTAGGTCCAAGTCCTCAATAAAATGCAGTCCAACAACCTGGGCTTGATCATGAGGTAACCTGGAAATCGCCTGCCGCAGTCGTTCCTGCTCGCTTCGCAATTCGACCTGGGTGTCGACATAAGGTGTACCAGAATCCTGAAGCTCATCATCCAATTCTGGTCCATCCCTCCGTCTGCGGTAATAATCTGTTATCGAGTTATGGACACTGCGATAGAGATATCCTTTCACGTTCTCCCGAGGGCCGCCTTTTGTCGCCAGGGCTTTTAAAAATCGCGAGAAGGTATCAGCGACGCAATCCTCAGCCAGTTCTGAATTGCCAAGGAGGTGGTAGGCATAGTAATAGAGACTCAGGTTATATTCGTCATAAATCTGAGCTAGCGCATCCATTTCAAAATTGCGAGCGCGTTGCAGAATATCCATTGGAGGGGCACAATTCATTAAGAATGACGGGGTCAACCCAATTTAGATACGGTACTCCCGGGATAACGTATCCAATAAAATTTGTTCAAGGCCTGGCAAGCCAGGATTGATTCATCCCCGTGTTATTAATTAATGTCGTTAATTAATGATAATAGTTTAGCTTCGTAAATAAATTATTACATTTTCACCGATGTTTCCATTTTACAAAGGTGAAACAGAGGATGCAAGATTAACATCTTGTAAAGGATCGAAAGTAGCAATTCTTCAAAATGAGCCTTATGATATACTCAAAATAAGCGTATGATTGATTGAATGTGCGTGGTTATTCGCCAATTGGAGGGTTAAATGAAAAATTTGCTGCTGATGCGCCATGCAAAATCCAGCTTCGAAGATGATAAGGCCTCCGACTTTGAGCGGGGACTCAACAAACGCGGCGAAAAAGATGCTCCGCGCATGGGCAAGCTGCTCAAGGAAAAAGATCTCGTTCCCAATCTCATCCTGTCTTCCAAAGCCGTCCGCACGGCCAAAACCGCTGAAATTGTCGCGGAAAAATCCGGCTACAAAAAAGAAATCAATTATGTAGAGGGTTTCTATCTGGGCGAGCCCGATGTCTATCTCGAAGCGTTGCGCGGTCTGGACGACAAAGGGACCGACACCGTGCTGGTGGTTGGCCATAACCCGGGTCTGGAAACCCTGCTGCAGGTGCTAACCGATCATGTTGAGTCGCTGCCAACCGGGGCGATTGCCTACCTCGAACTGCCCATCCGTTCGTGGAAAGCGCTGACCATCGACGTCATCGCCGACCTCAAGAAATTGTGGCGCCCGCGCGATATTAAGTAATTTACTGAACGCACTCAGCATAACCCCGGCTACCCGGGGTTATTTTGTTCCTATCCCGGATATCGGGGCTTGACATTCTTTCTCGTTCATAGATAATTGAAGCATTACAATCCATACAGGCGATGACAGAGGAAAGTAATCCGGCAGACTCCGCCAGGGATGCAGGGGCAACGACTGAGACCCCCGCTCGCAGAAAACCGGCTGAAGTTCCCTCTCGAGCCGCTCCAGTGAACGCCCCATCCATGGGCCAGTAGTCCGAGCCGCACCGCCAGCGTTAACCGGCGTACCAATCGCCACTGGGCCGTTGGAATGAGTGGACCGCATTGCGGTCAATCTGGGTGGTACCGCGGGTAAAAATCCCCGTCCCAACATTGGGACGGGTTATTTGTTTAAGGAGGCCGTATGGCAGAAGATGTGAACATTCTCGAGGTGTTGGATGAAGTCCAACAAAATGGATTGGCCGCGCTGGCAGCCGTCAGCGACGAGGCCGGTCTGCAAGCCTGGCGCACCGCCCACCTTGGCCGCAGCGCCCCGGTGATGCTGGCCTTTACCCGCCTGGGGCAGATCAGCAAAGAGCTGCGCCCGGCGGTCGGTCAAAAGGCCAACCAGGTTAAATTAACCCTGGAAGCGGCCCTGGAAGAACGCGCCGAGATGGTTAAAACGGCCTCGCTGCGGCAGAAACTGGATACAGAACGGCTGGATGTCACCCTGCCCGGGCGCCGTACCGCCCTGGGGCGCCTGCACCCGGCAGCCCAGGCACTTTCTGAAATTATTCATATCTTCGAAGAAATGGGCTTCCAGGAATACCGCAGCCCGGAAGTTGAAACGGATGAACTCAACTTCGAGCTGCTCAACATCCCGGCGCATCACCCGGCGCGTGACATGTGGGATACCTTCCACACCACTCAGCCGGGCACCATCCTGCGCACGCATACCTCACCCGGTCAAATTCACGCCATGCGCGAGTTGTGCCCCAAACCGATTCGCGTGATCCTGCCAGGCATGGTTTACCGCTACGAGCAGACCAATGCCAGCCACGAGATACAATTCAATCAGGTTGAGCTGCTGGCGGTGGGCAAAAACATCACCATGGGCGATTTGAAAGGCACCATTCAGGGGTTCGCCCGGCGCATGTTTGGCGAGACCGTGCGCGTGCGCATGCGTCCGTCCTACTTCCCCTTCACCGAACCCAGCGCCGATGTGGTGATGGAGTGTTTTGTGTGCGGCAGCAAGGGCTGCCAGGTGTGTAAATACAGCGGCTGGCTGGAAATTGCCGGCTGTGGCATGCTGCACCCGGTGGTGCTGCAAAACGGCGGATACGATCCGGCAGTTTATTCCGGTTTCGCGGCTGGTTTAGGCCCGGAGCGCATAGCGCTGCTCAAATACCAGATCGACGACATCCGCTACTTCTGGCAAAACGACATTCGTTTCCTGGAGCAATTCTAACGATGAAAGTACCTCTTTCCTGGCTTAAAGATTATGTCGATATCGACCTGCCGCTGATCGAACTGGCAGATGTGCTCACCATGGCTGGCCTGGAGGTCGAAGGTGTGACGCTGGTTGGTCTGCCCAATCCTTACGATCAAGCCGGCGCTCCGCAGCGCCGCGAGGTCAGCATTGAAGGGTTATCCTGGGATCCGGCCAAAATCGTGGTTGCGCAGATCGACGAGGTCATGCCGCACCCCAATGCCGACCGTCTGGTGCTGTGCCGCCTGAATGACGGCACCGGCGAACTGGTGGTCCTTACCGGCGCGCCCAACCTGTTCGAGTTCAAGGGCACAGGGCTGTTGGCGCAGCCGCTCAAAGTGGCCTATGCCCGCGAAGGTGCGCGCCTGTATGACGGTCACCAACCCGGTTTGGTGCTCACCACCCTCAAACGAACCAAAATCCGCGGCGTGGATTCATTTTCAATGGTGTGCTCGGAGAAAGAGTTGGGCATCTCGGAGGAGCATGAAGGCATCCTGATCCTGGATGACGACGCCCCGACCGGTATGCCGCTGGTGGATTATATGGGCGACGCGGTGATGGAAGTCAACATCCTGCCCAACATGATCCGCGCTGCCAGCATGGTTGGCATTGCCCGCGAGGTGGCGGCGCTGACCCATAAGCCGCTGCGCAAACCCGCGGCGGCGCTGCCTGCCAATGGGCCTTCCATGAATGGCAAAGCAAAAATCCAGATCACAGACCCGCAATTGAACGCGCGGTTCGTGCTGGGCATGCTGGAAAGCGCCGAGCAGCGACCCAGCCCGTACAAGGTTCAGCTGCGCCTGCGGCTGGCTGGCATGCGTCCGATCAATGCCGTGGTGGATGCCACCAACTATGTCATGCTGGAACTGGGCCAACCGCTGCATGCCTTTGACTATGACGTTCTGGTCCAACGCGCCGGCGGTCAGGCGCCAACCATCATCACCCGCGCTGCCCGGCCCGGCGAGACGCTGACCACCCTGGACGGCGTCGAGCGCAAGCTGGACGATTTCACCGTCCTGGTGTGCGACACTGCTGGCGCCCTGTCCTTAGCCGGCGTGATGGGCGGGCAAGAGTCGGAGATCACTTCCGCCACCCGCAACATCCTGCTGGAAGGCGCCACCTGGAACTTCATCAACACCCGCCGTACTACCCATGCGCAAAAATTGAGCTCCGAGGCGGGCTACCGCTTCTCACGCGGCATCCATCCGGCGCTGGCAGCCGAAGGCGTTCAACTTTGCTTGCAGCGTATGGCGGAATGGAGCGGCGGCGTGGTGTACAGCAGCCTGGTGGATGAATATCCTTTGCCAGCGGTCGATCCCGAGGCTGAGATCACTACCGCAGATGTGCGCCGTTTGTTGGGAATCGAGCTTTCCGCGGCGGAGGTTGCCGCGCTGTTGAGCCGTTTGGAATTCTCCTGCCGCGTCGACGGCGAGACGGTCTACGCCAAAACACCGCCGCACCGGCTGGATATTGGCAGCGGCGTAATCGGCCGTGCGGATCTGGCGGAAGAGGTCGCCCGTATGTACGGCTATGACCGCATTCCAGCCACCAATATGGCGGAAGGATTGCCCGATGCCCGTGCCGACCGTCCGATTCAGGTTGAAAAGCAGGTGCGGCAGACTTTGGCCCGCCTGGGACTGCAGGAAGTGATCAACTACCGCCTGACCTCCCCGGAGCGCGAAGCCCGTTTGACCGCCGCAACGCTAGAAACAGCCCAGGCAGCCTATATCACGCTGAAGAATCCGCTTTCTCCGGAGCGCGGCGTCATGCGCCGCA
>DATBWK010000299.1:0-15999 GCA_036514835.1 Bellilinea sp. | reverse complement strand
CAAGAGCGACGACATCAACGACACGATCAATTACCGCACAGTCGCCAAGAAAACCATCGCCTATGTCGAGCGTTCCGCACGCTACACGGTGGAAGCACTCGCCAGCGACATAGCACGTTTCTGTCTCGAAGAACCGGGGGTGAGCGGGGTGCAGGTGCGGGTCGAAAAACCCGGAGCCGTGCGGTTCGCGCAATCAGTGGGGGTCGAAATTGAACGTTTCCGCGAGGTTGGCGGTACGCCTATGCATCAGGCATATGTCAGCCTGGGGTCAAATATCAATCCGCGGGAAAATATGCTGGCAGCCATGAAACACCTGCGCCAGCTGGTGACCGTTAATACATATTCCACGATCTGGGAGACAGACGCAGTCGGAAGCGAAGGACCGCGCTTTCTCAATGCCGCTGCCTGGATTTCCACTGATTTGACGCCTGATGCGTTGAAAACCCAGGTGCTGTCGGTCATCGAACAGGAACTTGGGCGGGTCCGAACCACCGATAAAAACGCGCCGCGCACCATCGACCTGGATATTATTGTTTTTGACGAAATTATTCTGGAATCCAACCTTTGGAAACGGGATTTCCTGGCGATCCCGATCGCTGAATTACGGCCGGATCTGGAAATGCCGGGCGAAGGCATCACCGTCAACCAGGTAGCCCAGGGGATGCGGGCCTCATCGACAGCAGTGCCGCGGTTGGATTTAACCATCCCGGACCAATCACAACCTGGAATTACCTGATGTGGGATCAGGTTGGAAGGATTAAACAAAAACTGGATTTTGCCTCAAAATCGACCGCAAAATCCAGTTTGATTATTAATTAGAAGTGTACCGGTTCAGAACCGCGCGAGATGTTGTCCAGGAATTCCATGCGGGTGGCCATATTATTGCGGAAGGCTCCGAGCATGCTTGAGGTGGTCATGCGGGTGTCGTGTTTTTTCACACCGCGGATCATCGAGCACATGTGAATAGCTTCCACCACCACCGCCACTCCGCGCGGGTGCAACACCTCCATCAGGAAGTCGGCTACCTGGCGGGTCAAGCGTTCCTGGACCTGCAGACGGCGGGAGAACATATCCACGATGCGCGGTATTTTGGATAAGCCGATGACGCGACCGCGCGGCATATAAGCCACATGTGCTCTGCCGAGAAAAGGCAGCATGTGATGCTCACACAGCGAGTAAAACTCGATGTCGCGCACGATCACCATTTCGTCATACTCGACTTCGAAGAGCGCATCGTTGACCAGCGCGACCGGGTCGGTGCGGTAGCCGGCTAATAATTCCTCATACATGCGGGCTACCCGATCCGGCGTGCGTTTCAAACCGTCGCGCTCTGGATTCTCGCCGAATGCAACCAGCATTTTTTCGACGTTCCCGCGAATGGTATCCGTATCGATGCCGCCGTTGGTTAATAAATCGGCAGCCTGATAAATTGCCGGATCATCCAGCGTCAGTTCACGTTCGAACCAATCTTTCTTAGCGTCAGGAGTTGTTTGTGAGCTCATCTTTTTTCCTCCTCGATCAATCATAACTTAATGGCGGCGATTTACCAGACTGCCCGCCAGCTGACGAAAAACAGACTTGAGTTCCGAATCAATAGCGCATTTTTCCAGTGAATCCATAGCGGCATCCATGGAATGTTGGGCCTGCGACAGGGTATAGGCTTCAGCGCCATTTTCCACGAGCAGTTCTGCCAGACGGCTGGTATGACTGGAATTTTCTGAACGCTTTGCCCAGGCATCGGAAAATTCATTGCCTTGCTGCAATCCATAAAGAATCGGCAGGGTTTTTTTGCCGGTTATCAAATCACTGGCTTTGGATTTACCAGTGACATTTTCATCTCCCCAGATACCCAGCCAATCATCCTGGATTTGAAAAGCCAGGCCAAGGTGCAACCCGAAATTACCAAGATCGGAAATTACATCCGGATCAGCCAGGGCAGAGACAGCCCCCAATTGAAGGCAAGCCTGTAAGAGAGAGGCTGTCTTGCCCTTAATCATGAGCCAGTACGATTCCATTGGCAAGGACAACGCGTCCTCAAAGGATATGTCCAGGTGCTGACCGCCTGTCAATTTCAAGGAAGTGGTGGTCATAACACCGTAAGCGCGCAGCGCTGCCAATCCGTTAACAGTCTGTTCCAAACGCTTGACAGCCTCAAACGCGAGGGCATACATGGCATCGCCGGCATTAATTGCCAGCGCCTGACCCCATTTCACCCACACTGTCGGGCGTCCGCGGCGCAAATCGCTTCCATCCTCAATATCATCATGGATCAATGAGAAATTATGGAGCAATTCAACGGCGGCAGCGGCTGGTAAAGCTTTCTCCCATTCACCTCCGCAAGCTTTGGCTGCCAACGTCACCAGCAGCGGGCGCAAGCGTTTACCCTGTGCCTCCAGCCCGGCGCCCTCACCGCCCCAGCCCAGCTGGTAAGCCAGGATCGCCGTCAAGTCAGAAAAGTTTTGGGTCGCGAAGTCTTCGACGACACGGCGCAGTTCTTGATCGATCGCGGGCTGCATTTCGGTATTGAAATCTTTTAAGTCCATTAATTCCCTAGAATTCAACCAACTGGGTTTCGTGAAGAGCCGATAAATTAATAGCCCCACAGGCGAACATGCAAATTTTCATTTCGGTCAAAACATCATCAGCCAGGGCAGAGGATGCCTCATGAGAACGCGAGGCAGCTTTCAAAAATGGACCGGCAATCCCCGCCAGCGAAGCCCCAAGAGCCAAAACCTTGGCTGCATCAACGCCGCTGCGCAGACCACCCGAGGCGATAATCGGCGTTTGCGGTACCTCCTGGCGCACCTGGCGGATGGCGAAGGCGGTCGGAATGCCCCAGTCGCGGAACGCAGCGGCGATCGCGGCGCGGCGCGGGTCTTTCAAGCGGTGCATCTCCACCTGCGACCAGGACGTCCCGCCAGCACCGGCGACATCAATGGCGGCGACTCCTGCGTCTACCAATTGGCGGGCGGTTTGACCGGAAATGCCCCAGCCGACCTCTTTGACAATAACCGGGACGGGCAGATTTTTACAGATCTGCTCTATTTTGGCGAGCAAACCACTAAAGCGGGAGTCGCCTTCCGGTTGCAGCGCTTCCTGCAAGGCATTCAAATGCAAGAAAAGCCCATCCGCTTCGACCATGTCCACCGCACGGCGGCATTGGTCGATGTCGTACCCGTAATTCAGTTGGACTGCCCCAAGGTTGGCAAATAATAGGATATCCGGCGCAACCCGCCGGACCTGAAAGGTTTTAATCGCGGCTGGATCTTCGATGGCAGCTCGCTGCGAACCGAGACCCAGGGCGATCGACTTCTCCTGAGCGGTTTGTGCCAGGTGCAGGTTGATACGTTCAGCCTCCTGGGTTCCGCCAGTCATCGACGAAATTAACAGGGGGGCAGATAATTTTTTACCAAACAGAGAAACACTGGTATCCACATCTGCCAGGTCAAATTCAGGCAGCGCCTGGTTTATGAAGTGGAGTTTTTCCAAACCGGTAGTGATACTGGAAAGGACGTCTTCCTCCAGGTTGATACGGATATGTTCCGATTTTCTATTCCCCAGGGCCAACGGATCATCCATAACTTTTATCCAGACGTGGTGTTTGATTGGTGTCAGTATACCAAAAGCGCTGCAGGCTTGACAGATCAAACGGTCAAGTTAAAATAAACACAAGTTATTGCGAATTCTCTCGGAGGCTCCCCATGAGTGATGTGTACGAACAGGTAAAATCGGTGATTGTTGAGGTTCTCAAAGTCGACGGCGCTGAACTCACGCCCGAAACCCGGTTTATCGAAGATTTAAAAGCCGATTCGATGGACCAATTCTTTTTAATTGATGGTTTTAGCGAAAAATTTGACGTAGCGATTTCTGACGAGGATGCCCGGGGGATTAAGAGCGTCCAGGACGCTGTCAGCTATATCGAAAGTCACAAGTCATAATTTAAATTGATCATCAAAAAAGAGGCACAGAACCCTCTATGCCTCTTTTTTTGATTTAATTTTCGGAATCAACCCCCTAATAACCCCGGGATCTCCTCGGGGTGGCGGGCAACCTGTACACCGGCGTTTGTAAGTGCTTTTATTTTATCGGCAGCTGTACCCGCGCCGCCTTCGATAATGGCGCCGGCATGCCCCATTCGTTTTCCCGCGGGAGCAGTTTGCCCGGCGATGAAAGATACAACCGGCTTGGTCATATATCGGGCGATAAACTCCGCGGCGCGTTCTTCATCACTGCCGCCGATTTCACCGATCAAAACCACGCTATTGGTGCCCGGGTCAGCCTCGAACAATCCCAGCACATCTATAAAGTTGGTGCCATTCACCGGGTCGCCGCCGATTCCCACACAGGTGCTGGCGCCCAGGTTATGTTGTTTAAGGGCATAAAGCACTTCATAGGTCAAAGTGCCGGAACGAGAAACCACTCCTACAGATCCGGGGATGGCGATATTGCCAGGTATGATGCCAACTTTTGATTCACCAGGAGTCAAGGCGCCTGGACAGTTAGGGCCTACCAGACGCACACCTTTTTGATCCAGATACTCACGCACCCGCATCATGTCCTGTACCGGAATGCCTTCGGTGATGCAGAAGACCAGCGAAACGCCAGAGTCGGCAGCTTCATAGATCGCATCCGGAGCAAAACGGGCTGGGACAAAGATGACGGAGGTATTGGCGCCGGTCACATCCACCCCCTGTTTGACGGTATCAAACACCGGGATTTTTCCTTCCAGAACCCAATCGCCGCCTTTGCCCGGGGTCACGCCTGCCACGACTTCCGTACCGTAAAGGACCATTTGGGTGGTATGGAACAATCCTTCATTGCCGGTGATTCCCTGGACGATGACACGGGTGTTGCGGTTGATTAAGATGCTCATTGGTTGCACCTTTCTTTGGCAGCCGTCACCGATTTTTCGGCAGCTTCAGCCAGGGTCTCAGCGGTAATCATATTTGCGTCTGCCAACAAACGCCGGCCTTCTTCGGCATTGGTTCCGACCAGTCGCACAACCATGGGCACGGTAGGTTTTACCTCCTGGATGGCAGCTAAAATTCCACGGGCTACTTCATCGCCACGGGTGATTCCCCCAAAAATATTGATCAACACCGCGCACACATTTGGGTCTGATAGGATGATGCGAAAAGCAGCAGCCACCTTTTCTGCGCCTGCCCCGCCGCCGATATCCAAAAAATTGGCCGGTTGACCGCCGTACAGCTTGATGATATCCATAGTCGCCATCGCCAGGCCGGCACCGTTGACCATGCAGCCAATTTGCCCATCCAATTTAATATAGGAAAGACCGTATTTGCGAGCGGTGATTTCTTCCGGCGCCTCTACATCCAGGTCGCGTTTTTCGGCAATATCCGGGCGGCGGAAAAGCGCATTGTCGTCGATCACCATTTTGCCGTCCAGGGCGACCAAGCGTTTGTCTTTGGTGATCACCAGCGGATTAATTTCAACTAACGTCGCGTCGTTGTCTTGGTACACCTGCCAGAGACCATCCGCAACTGCCATAAACTGACGCCAATATTCCTTGGGCAGGTCAATGGCTACCGCGATATCGCGCGATTGATACTCGCGCAATCCGAGCAGCGGATCGATGTGCAGCCGAATAATCCGATCTGGAGAGCGGGCAGCCACCTCTTCAATATCCACCCCGCCTTCGGCCGAAGCGATCATGACCGGCTTGCGGGATGCACGATCGTTGGTGATGCCAAGGTAGATTTCCTTCTCAATGCCAACCGCTTCATCCACCAGCACGCGGCGCACCGGCAAGCCTTTGATTTCCATACCCAGAATCTTATTGGCCAATTCCTGGGCTTCTTCCGCGGTTTTCGCCAAACGGATGCCGCCAGCCTTACCGCGCCCGCCGACCAGCACCTGGGATTTAACCACCACTCTCCCGCCTAACTCCTCAGCAATTTGCTTGACCTCGTCGGAATTGGAAGCGACCCGGCCGCGCGGAATTGGGATGCCGTATCGGGCAAAGATCTGCTTCGATTGGTATTCGTGAAGATTCATGGACACTCCCCAGCTTAATTTATTTTCCAATCAACCGAACCCGGAAATTATATCACGCGTAATATTGACAAAATGGATAAAAAAACCCGGCAGTTTGAGCTGCCGGGCATTATCATTTTATTGTGAACTACCCTTTGAGGAATTCCTCGAGAGCATCTTTGCTGATACGGAAAGCTGATCCAATCTTGCGGGCTTTCAAGTCGCCGGCCGTAATAGCAGCCATAATGTCTTCTTCGGATACTTTGAGGACCTGGGCAGCTTCTGCCGGGGTCATCACTGAAGGCGTGGCAGCAGCAGCAGCACTGGCACCGGCAGCGGTACCGGCAGCGGCAGCAGCCTGCTGACCGGTCATACCCTGGAGCGATTGACCAATGACATTGCCGAGCCCCATACCAGCACCAATTCCAGCGGTCAGACCAGCGCCGCCGCTCGGGTTTTGAGCAGCATCGCGCAGGGCATCAGCAGCCTGTAACTGGGTGTAGGTTTGCATATCGAGCATACCCATTGCCCGCAGTTCTTCCGCCGATTTGTCGGAGGGTTTAATAGAGCCGATATAGAAGGATTTCAACAGCAAACCGATGGCTGCGAAATCATCCTGGGCTTTGGCGCGCACGCCGGCGCCGACTTCTTCCACCAGGCCAATCAATTCAGCGACAGACTTGGTCGCGCCGGTTTCACCAAGCAGATCCTGCAGCTTGGAGAGCAGCATCGTGCGCAGCCGGTTTTCAATATCGGACATGCGGTAGATGCCCTGTGCCCCGACGATCTGGGTTACAAATTGCTGGGCATCTTTAATCTGGAAGGAGTAGGTGCCAAAACCTTGCAGCAAGGCAACGCCAAGTCCCATTCCCGGATTGCGGACCAGGATCGGCTGCGGGGTGCCCCATTTGCGGTCGACAAATTCGCGCATCGATACAAAATACACTTCGGCAGTGAACGGGGTCCGGTCATTGAAGACCTTGCCGATCAAGTCCACCAGAAGCGGGATGTTGGCGGTCGTGATGGTGTGCCGCCCGGGCCCAAAGGAGTCCAGCGCCCGACCATCACGCATAAATACTGCCCGCTGCGATTCCCGTACGATGACCTGAGAGCCAAGGCGCAGATCAGCAATTCCCTGCTCGGGGAAGCGGTGAACCAGCTCATCCGTCATCTCGCTTGGGTATTCAACAACATCGAAAATTCTAGCCATGGTTGTTTATCTCCAATTTCTCTTGTTTACCAAATATTTCGATTAACCAGCCGCCTGCTCGCCGCCCATCATAACTTCGGAGCGTTTCTCGAAAGCATCGACGCATTCGCGGGTTACTTTCTTGACATTACGCAGCGCTGCCGGGAGACCATCGGTGCCAAAGGATGCCTCAACATTGTCAATGGCTGCCGAAACGACGTCTGCCAGGTTGAACAGTTCCATGTCATATTCGTAGACACGCGCCAGGTCTTCTTTTTTAAGGGTGACCGAGTCGAAGAAACCGGTATAGCCATATGAAGCCGTCTTGACACGGTCAATAAACTGGCGGAGTTTGATGGCACCTGATTCCAGGTCATCCACAAGCAGCAAATCGCCTTGATCGATTAAATCCCGTTGCAAAGCAGATAACCGCCCATAGAGAAGTTCGAATTCGGCTGCCACTTTTTCGCGCAGCAATTTATCCGACATGCGGCGGTTGTGTTTTTCAATGTACCCGTCGAACCCTGGGATTTTTGACAACAGTTTTTGGAAAATATTTTGATCGCCGGTAACACGATCGAACAGGTCGCTCATAATTCCTCCTAGATTGTCAATAGCTTAATTGTTCATCGTTTGAGTTGATTATAGTCTGATATAGACCCAGTGGGCAAAGGAATACAGGACAGGCCTATACTGACATTGATTCCATTTACGATTATTGAGTTTAAAGGTTGCAATTCTTAGAATTTTAGAAAGGTTGCTGTAAGGAAAAACTATTGCATCATGATCACAATTGTATATAATAACTTGTAGGTGCTCTACAACACAGCTTATGAACAGGAAGGAGGTGAAAACACAATGTTATTCGCACCGAAAGAAAAAGGCCAGGGCCTCGTTGAGTACGCGTTGATTCTTGTTTTAGTAGCGATTGTCGTGATTGTCATTCTTGCCATTATGGGACCCGCCATCGGCAACATCTTCAGCAATATCGTGAAAGCGCTCTAAGACCCAAACTGCTTTTTGTTCAATCAAGCTTGTAATAAAAGAAAAGGCTCTTTTTTAGAGCCTTTTCTCTCATATACCGTATAATGATTCTGTTCCAGGGGGAAAGGTAATTAAGATTTAGCGAATTGATCGAACATGGGTTTTCCTGGTTTAAATCATTGGCTCAAACCTTGCAACCCGCTATAATCAATGTCAGCTTGTTCTGCACATCACAAGTTGACTGATTTAATGGTGCACCTTACAGTAACATTAGGAGGGATAGAAATTTCTTAGCGTATAATAAGCTGTAGTTTGCTTATTCCGATCCACAAACAATCACGTGAGGAGGCATATCCATGGCCGCTAGAGGTAAATCAGGTGGGCGTATCCTTATCTTGGTGGCTCTGATTTTGGTACTGATCGTTGGAGCAGTTTATGTGTGGCTCCAGATGCAGCCCGGTACCACAGCAGAGCAAGGTCAAACACCCCAAGAAGAGGAAATGGTCAACATCGTCATTACAACTCAGTCAATCCCACGGGGGGCTGAAATTACTCAAGGTTCGGTGACCACCATACCCTACCCATCAGCAAATCTGGTTCAGGGTACGTTTATCACCGACATCGAATCGGTCATCGGTTCGCGGGCCAAGTATGACCTTGACCCGGCAGTACCCCTAACCGCATCGGTCCTCATTCCGCCGACAGGTGGATCAGTGGCATCCTTCGACGTGCCGAAGGATTTCGTTGCCCTCCCAGTTCCAGTAGATTCGCTCACATCGGTTGCAGGCGCTCTAGCGCCGGGCGATCATGTGATGGTGGTGGGCTGTATGCTGCTGATCGACATCGATCCGGATTGGCAATCCCGCTTGCCGAATGCCTATGCTCTGGACCCCAAAGCCGGAGAACTTAACTTCACCAATGGCGGCACGACGATCATTACGTCCAAAGATCTTGGGCCAGTCGTCGGCCGGGTACAAGGCGAAGGCTCGCTCAATATGCCATCTTACGTCGTGCCATCAGAGCCGCAGCGGCCAAGACTTGTCTGCCAGACGGTTTTACAGGATGCGGTGGTATTACGCACCGGCGATTATGTTGAACCCCAGGTCCAAGCGGTAGAACCAACCGCACAACCTGAGGGCGAAGCTGTGGTGACGCCCGAGCCAGCAAAAGACTCGATCACTCTGGTTGTCAGCCCGCAAGATGCTGTCTCACTTAACTATATGATGGTAGCTGGTATTCGCCTGAATATGGCCTTACGGAACCCGAACGACACTAACCCGGTCGTCACGGATGCGGTCACCCAGCAGTACCTGATGGAACAGAAAAACATCCCGCTGCCGGCTAAATTGCCTTATGCGCTCGAACCTCGCATCGACACGGTTCCAACTGTGGTAGCCCCAACGCCTCTGCCTTAAGCCGAACATCCGGGCATTTATCGGTAGAGAGGTGTAACACTTTTTACGGGAGAATTTATGGCGCAATCTGAAAAGATTCGGGTATTAATCGTTGATGACATCCAGGAGACACGCGAGAATATTCGCCGGATGCTTCAATTCGAACCACGGGTAGAGGTCATCGCCGGTGCCAGGAATGGCGCCGAGGCGATTGAAATCTCCACCCTGGAAAAACCCGATGTTGTCATCATGGACATTAACATGCCGGATATGGATGGCATCGCAACTACAGAAGCCATCCGTAAGAAGGTCCCGCATGTTCAGATCGTGATTCTCTCCGTCCAGGCTGACCCAAGTTATATGCGCCGCGCTATGCTGGCGGGTGCGCGAGATTTCCTGACCAAGCCTCCAATGATCGATGAGCTGACAACAGCCGTAAGACGTGCTGGAGATATGGCTCACGAGGAACGTTCCAAAGCCCCAATCCCTTTCACTGCTGCTGCAGTGGGAGGGGTTCCGGGGGGAAACGGCACCTTCCACCCAAAGAAAGGCAAGATCATCACGGTTTACAGCCCGAAAGGCGGAACCGGTTGTTCGATGATCGCCACAAATCTAGCGGTCGCGTTACAAACAAGTGAGACGCCAACCATATTAGTGGATGGCAATCTGCAGTATGGCGACATCGCAGTCATGCTGAATGAGCAGGTCAAAAACAATATCGTTGACCTGGCCAGCCGGGTAGATGAACTTGACCCTGAATTTGTGCGCGAAGTTGCGGCTGAACATTCGCCTTCTGGAATTCACATTTTGGCCTGCCCACCGCGGTTGGAGATGGCGGAAGATATTACTGGAGACCAATTTGCCAAGTTGCTTGAATATCTGGCTAGAATCTACGCGTACGTGGTCGTCGATACCGCCTCCTACTTGACAGACATCGTACAGTCTGCATTAGAATATTCAGACAACATCGTTTTGATCACCACCCAGGAGATACCCAGCATTAAAAGCTGCAACCTCTTCCTGAATTTGGCCAACGCATCCGGTCTGCGTGATCGGATCACCTTCATCATGAACCGTTTTGACAAACGGATTACGATTACGCCGGAAAAGATCAGTGAGAGTCTTCACCTTCCGGTTACATTCGTCATTCCCTTCGAAGAAAAAATCGTAACAAATTCAATCAACCGCGGAATGCCCTTTGTTGAGGAATATAGAACTCTTCCTATCAGTAAATTGATATTGAACCTGGCGGAAACCTTTCAAGAAAAACCTCAAGAATCCAATGCGGTAAAAGATCGCATTTTTGCCCCAAGAAAATAAGGGCAGATAAGCAGAGGATAATCTTATGTCCATATTAAGAAGAATCCAGAACGATCAAAATCCAACCGATCCAACCGGTCAGGCAAATGAAGGCAACGGGAGTCTGTCACGACCAGCTCCTGTCGCGCCGCAACGGCGTCCGGCTGCCACCGACCGAACAACGGTTGATACTTACCAGGACATGAAGAATCGGGTCCAGAACAAGCTGCTCTCCACCATGGATACCAGCATGGACGTTACCAAAATTGCCGAGGTGCGGCGGACGATTCAAGAACTCTTCGAACAAATCCTGAGCGAAGAAAACGTTGTCCTTTCACGCAACGAACGGGCGCGAATGTACGAACAGATCGCGGCTGAAATTTTGGGTTTTGGCCCTTTGCAAGCCCTGCTCGAGGACGACACCGTCACCGAGGTCATGGTGAACGGCGCCAAGAGCATCTATATCGAGCGCCGCGGGAAAATTTCCCGGGCTCCATTGAGTTTTGAAAACAACGAACATGTAATGCGCATCATCGAACGCATTGTAGCGCCACTCGGCCGGCGTGTCGATGAATCTTCACCGTTTGTGGATGCCCGCTTACCGGATGGGTCGCGTGTCAATGCCATCATTCCACCTTTGTCACTGGTCGGACCGGTCATCACAATCCGTAAATTTGCCCGAAACCCGATTACGATCGATCAATTGATCCAGTTTGGCACATTGACGCCTGAAGCCATTCAATTACTGGACGCCTGCGTCAAAGCGCGGTTAAACGTGGTCATCTCCGGCGGTACAGGTTCCGGTAAAACCACCTTGCTCAATATTCTTTCGCAGTTCATTCCCAACGACGAGCGCATTATCACAGTCGAAAACGCGGCCGAGCTTCAACTGCGCCAGGAACACGTGGTGACGCTTGAGTCACGCCCGGCCAACATTGAAGGCCGCGGAGAGATTACCATCCGCCAGTTGGTCATCAATACGCTGCGTATGCGACCCGACCGGATTATCGTCGGCGAGGTGCGTGATGATGCGGCACTGGACATGCTCCAGGCCATGAACACCGGTCATGATGGTTCCATGACCACCCTCCACTCCAACAGCCCGCGCGATACCCTTGCCCGTCTGGAAACAATGGTGATGATGGCAGGTATGGATCTGCCGATCCGAGCCATCCGCGAGCAGGTCGCCTCGGCTATTGACCTGATCGTCCATCAGGAACGTATGCGGGACGGCACGCGTAAAGTTGTGAACATCACCGAAATTGCCGGCATGGAAGGTGATGTGGTCACCATGACTGATATTTATGTTTTTGAACAGACTGGGATTGAAAACGGAAAGATCATCGGCAGATTGCGCCCAACCGGCCTGCGACCGCGTTTCTACGAGAAAATCGAAGCCGCCGGCATCCATCTACCGCCCTCGCTGTGGGGTATGGGCACCAGCCGACGATAATGGGAAAAATACTCAGGACCATATGTCTATCAGGAAGCAGGTGAGATTATGGGACTAAGCCCGACCATCATCTTAATTTTTGGCGGCATAATCGCATTGCTGCTGCTGATCGTGGGCATTGCCGTTTCATTGACCAGCGAACGCAGCATGGTCGAAGAACGCCTTGGTAAATACGTTGAAGAACAACGTGAGACCGATGCACGTGAAGCAAAACGTCAGGGTTTGTCGAATCCGTTCACGGATTGGTTGAATAACCGTGTTGAGGGTTCTTCGTATGCAACCAAGTTATCTAAAAACCTGGGACGCGCAGATTTAAAACTCAAACCCGGCGAGTATATCTTTATTGTTATCGGGTCAATCATCCTGGTTGGTCTGATTGGTTATATAATCGGCCAGGCATCCATTTTGCTGCTGCTGGTCGGCGGTTTGGCTGGGGCATATTTACCAGGCATGTATGTAAAAAGCCGGCAGAATCGCAGGCTCACACGATTCAGCGATCAGTTAGCCGATATGCTCAACCTGATGGTTAATGGTTTGCGCGCAGGTTATTCCACTATGCAAGCCATGGAAGCCGTTAGCAAAGAGCTGCCCTCACCCATCAATGAAGAATTCCGCCGGGTGGTGCAGGAAATGCAGTTAGGCGTAACCATGGAACGCGCACTGGCGAATTTGCTGGAACGAGTACCATCCGATGACCTCGACCTGGTGGTGACCGCCATCAATGTACAGCGCGAGGTAGGCGGTAACCTGGCGGAAATTTTGGATACCATTTCATTTACCATCCGCGAGCGTGTGCGCATCAAAGGTGAAATTCGCGTCTTGACAACCCAGGTCATGTATTCAGGCCGCTTCCTATCCATTCTGCCAATCATCGTAATCCTGATCCTTTACGTATTGAATCGGGAATACATGATGACCTATTTCCAACCGGAAAGCGGAATTTGCGGATATATTGCCCTTGGTGTCGCTGCGGTGTTGATCGTCGCAGGCTATTTCTCCATGCAGAAACTCGGCGACATCGAAGTCTAATAGAGGGCTGGAGGACATTATGACAATTTTGTTAATCATCATCCTTTTGATCCTCGCTGGCGCGATTACCCTTACAGTTATCGGATTGCGCAATCCTGAATCAGAAAATGACCGGGCACTGCAAGCACGTCTGGAGGAATTCAGCCAGACGGGTGAAACCCCGGATTTGCGCGAATTGGAACTTTCGCAGCCCTTTGCAGACCGAATTATTTATCCATTGGCGCGGAATCTTGGCGAGATCGCCATGCGGTTTACACCGCAAAATGCGATGAATTCCATCTCACGCCGTTTGGAACTTGCCGGAACTTCGGCACGGGTCGATCCAACCATGATTTTGGCTTTGCAGCTGGTGATTGGTGTTACCTTCGCCGCGATCGTGGTTCTGGTTTCGAGTCTTGGGGCGGCAAACTGGCCTGCCGGGCGAACAATCCTGCTTGGATTAGTGTTTGGCTTTCTGGGATTCTACTTCCCCCAATTGTGGTTAACCAGCAAGATCAACAACCGGCAAAAAGAAATCCGAAAGGCCATGCCGGATGCGCTCGACCTTCTGACGATTTGTGTGGAGGCTGGGCTGGGTTTTGAGGCTGCTATGGCACGTGTGGCCGAGAAGTGGCAATCAGAGCTCTCGCTGTCATTTGCCAGGGCAATCCAGGAGATTCAACTCGGAAAAGTCCGCCGCGAAGCGCTGCGCGACATGGCCGATCGAATTGGCCTATCTGAAATGA
Source organism: Bellilinea sp. (assembly GCA_036514835.1). Classification (GTDB taxonomy): domain Bacteria; phylum Chloroflexota; class Anaerolineae; order Anaerolineales; family Anaerolineaceae; genus Bellilinea. The sequence continues at coordinate 1,932 of DATBWK010000299.1, read as the reverse complement.
CCAGTTTTGTTGCCGCGGTAATCCAATCGGAACAGTTGGGCGTGAGTCTCTCCAAAGTATTGAGGATCCAATCCGATCAGATGCGTGTCAAGCGCCGGCAACTGGCAGAAGAAGCAGCTCATAAAGCTCCTTTGAAGATGTTGATCCCAATGACCCTGCTGATTTTCCCATCACTGATTATCGTCCTCATGACTCCGGCTGCTCTGCGCCTGTTCCAGTCCGCGCTGGGCGGTATGTTCGGGCTCTAACCGACTCTCACCGAAAAACTTCACTTTTCGATAGAGGACTGTTTACACAGATCCATATCCACCCCTACCTGAAGGAAAATGACTGAACCTCAGCGTAGTTCCCAGGTTATTCGAGCACACCACTTTTTGTGGCAAATGATCGATTGGGTCTACCCTCCTCGTTGCGCGTCCTGTGGAAAATGGGGAGACCGGTGGTGTAGTTCATGTCAGGGCAAGGTGAATATTCTATCCACAGAAGAACTGTGTCCCTTATGCGGCATCCCGCAGACGGGGTTGGAACTGTGCGCAGAGTGCTCTACCTATCAGCCAGTTTTTACAGCTCTGCGTTCCTGGGGAAATTACGAAGGAACATTGCGAACGGTAATCCATCGGCTTAAATATCACAGCGATATAGGATTGAGCGAAAACCTTGCCAAACCGCTCACAGGCTTATTGAATGACCTTCATTGGCAAGTCGATCTGGTGACCGCTGTTCCATTGAGCAGCAAGCGCCGGCGTGAAAGAGGCTACAACCAGGCAGCCTTGCTTGCGCGTTGGGTGAGTCTGTCTGTGGATCTCCCCTTCCAGCTGAATGCACTCCAAAGATTGAGGGATACCACCTCTCAGGTTGGGCTGCATGCCCATCAACGCCGTCAGAACGTTGCCGGCGCCTTTCAAGCCAGGTCAACCCTGGCGAATGGAAAAAGTGTTTTGGTTATTGATGACGTGACCACAACCGGAGCCACCATGCAGGCTTGCGCCCATGCGCTAAAATCGGCGGGAGCCTGCCAAGTTTATGGATTGACTTTGGCAAGAGCCGGACAGATTCACCTGAGTTAAGCTATACTAAGATTAAGGAAAAGGAGACGGGGAAGTCCCTGCGCAAGAAGCAGAACCTTATTTTGTATTGGAGGATATGATGGACCTGAAAATTGATACTTTTGCCCGCAATATGGAACTGACAGACCGCATCGTCGAGTACGTTGACAAAAAAGTCGGAAAGTTGGGCCGCCACATTCCCAATGTGGATGAAACCAGGGTTGATCTGTCCTACGTCAAGTCAGCACGAAGCGCCACCGACCGCCAGGTTGCGCAAATCACCATCCGCGGACGCGGCTTTATCCTGCGAGTTGAAGAACGTGCCGACGATTTATTTGCCGCCGTGGACTCCGCTGTCGAAAAAATGCAGCGCCAGATCGAACGCTACAAAGGCAAGCACCAACGCGGACGGGGTGACGGAACATCTGCTGCCGAAGTCGCCGCGGAACCGGTGGAAAGAGAAGAGGCACCAGAGGTCGAGCCGATTGCCCGCCGGAAAACCTTTACCTTGACCCCCATGGATGAACTCGAAGCCATCGAACAGATGAAACTGCTGGGACATGACGAGTTTTTCGTCTTCTATAACGCCAGCACCAATGCCATCAACGTCCTGTACACTCGCCGCGACGGGAGCTACGGCTTGATCGAACCAAAATTAGGTTGATCCCTGAAGATTCTTTTCCTCTCGATAAACTATTCATATAAAAATAATTAAAGTGGAGCCGAACGGCTCCACTTTTTTATTGACGCTGGATGGAACGCGTCCTTGTCATGCCCGACAGCCTGAGCTATAATCGGAACGTTTTGCATCCTCTATTACGATGAAGGTTGGTTGGTTATGATTGACGTGAACGATTTGCGCAAAGGCGTTACCTTTGAACTGGAT
>DATBWK010000298.1:0-5400 GCA_036514835.1 Bellilinea sp. | reverse complement strand
ACCTGGCAGCCCAATTCCTGGCGTAAAAAGCTGCCGAATACCGCCGGCGGCAGACCGTGGGTGAAAGCGTCCATACCCTCGACCGCATCCCAGGCCAGCCACGCGACCGTCCCGACTGGCGCGCCCATATCCACCGCATCGACCAGCACCACCAGCTGCGGCTGAAATTTCCGCAGTCTGCCGGTGACGTTTTCCGGAGCAGTGCCTGCATCCAGTATCAGAATATTCTTTTGTGGTTCAAGGCGTGCTGTCAGCTTACGCGCAATCAACGGACCGGCGCAATCGTCGCCATTGAACTCGTTGCCAATGCCAATAAAAGCCACCCGCGGCAGGAATTTGCCCTGCGGCACTGCCGCATTATTCGGGGGTGGCAGGCTGCTCAACGCCTGGGTTAGCGATTTGCTCCATGAGGCGGGCAATATTTTCTTCCTTCCCGTAAAAAATCCCGAGCGGCTCCTTATTGCCGATTGCCAGTTCCCAATCCACGTTGGATAAGGCCAGGCAACCAAAGCGGCAGCTTACGACACACTGAGCGCAGTAGATGCAGTGGTCAATATGATAGCGCATAACAAACTGCTTGGCGGCTTTATCGATTGTGACCAGATCAATGGCGTTGGAAGGGCAGTCTTTGATACATAACTGGCATCCAGTGCATTTTTCCGGGTTCCAGGTCAATTTACCGCGCAGGCGCGCCGGTGCTGGTTTTTTTACATACGGATACAGTTCTGTGGCTGGTTTCTTGAACAGCGAGCGCACTAAATCGCTCATCATGGTTCCGATTGGCATGGCGCCCTCCTTAGAATACCGTTGTGAAATAACGTCCCAATAAAATGGCGATCAGCTGGACGACCGCCAACAGCGCGCCTGCCCGCCACCAAAACCCGACGGTTTGGTCGATGCGCAGACGGGCGAAAGCGGTCTGCAGCAGCGCAAGAACCAATAACAACGCCAGGGTTTTGATAACAAACTGCAGCGGGTTGGCCAGCCCTCCCAGGTAGAAGGTGGCGACCAGCGTCAACCCGATGACCAGTTCGACGTCCTTGCCCAGGCGAAACAGGGCATATCCGCGCCCGGAATACTCGGTCATGGCGCCGGCGACGATCTCGGTTTCAGCCTCCGGGGCGTCAAACGGCGGCAGCTCCAGTTTGCCCATCAAGCCGATCAGTGAAACAGCGAATCCGATCGGTTGAGCGATCATCAGCCAAATATTTTGGCCGGCATAATCGTTAATTTTGCTGATTTGCCAGGTGCCCGCGGCGATAGCCGGCCCGAGCAGCGTCAGCAAAAACGGCGCCTCATAAGAAAACAACTGGGTCAGGGTGCGGGTGGCGCCGATCAGCGAAAATCGACTGATGGTGTTCGCCCCAGCCAGGCCCATGGTTAGTGTGAGCACAGACAATGCATACAGCGCAACGATCAGATCACCCCGAAAGCTGGACGCCGGTTGGAAACCGAACATGGGCACGTACAATCCAGCTGTCAGGGCGGCTGCCAGCGCGATCACCGGCAGGACAAGGAATAAACCCTTATGCACACCGGTTGGAATGATCTCTTCTTTAGCAAGAAGTTTGACCGTGTCCGCCAACGGTTGAATGAAGCGCGGACCGACCCGGTTTTGGAAGCGCGCGATCAGTTTGCGGTCCGCCCACTGGTAGATCAACCCGCTGGCCAGCAGGAAAAGACCGCCGGGAAAAATTAACAGAACAAGAATAGGGTGCAGGGAAAGGTTCATCGGTAATATTCAATCCCGTATTGGCGTAATTTTTCCCACGACCACATGGAAGAGTCCTGGGTGCCGCGTTTGACGCTGACGCTGCGGTCATTGCAGGAAAAGCAGGGGTCAATTCCCGTCAGCAGCATGGGCATATCGGCTAATTTGAGCCCGATCGCCAGTGACAGCACGGTCGACCAGTTGCACAAGCTGGGCGTGCGGACTTTGACACGCTCCGGTTTGTCGCTGCCATTGCTGGCAACAAAATAAAGCAATTCACCACGCGGCGCTTCGACCCGGCTGATGGCTTCACCCGCCGGAATGCGGCGCGGCATGCGTGCGGTCAGTTCGCCGGGCGGCAGATGGTCCAGAATTTCGCGGATAACTCGGATCGACTCGAAAGTTTCATTGATGCGGACGATGAAACGGCCGTGGAGGTCGCCGCTGGTATGTGTTTCGACTTTGATGGGAAATTCGCTGTATTTGAGGTACGGAGCGTCCACCCGAATATCGTGCGCGACGCCGGAAGCGCGGGCGGTCGGTCCGATGGCGCCCAGGAAGTTTGCCCGTTCAGCGGTCATGGTGCCAATGCCGCGGGTGCGCCCGATGAAGGTTTCATCCTGGTTGACCACTTTCAGGTAGAAGCGGTTGCGCTCATCCAGGAACTCAAGACCCTTGTGTATTTCGGCAGCCAGTTCCGGCGTTATGTCAAATTTGACACCGCCCAGCAGGTTGGCTGAATAATGCACCTTGTTGCCGGAAATTTTCTCCAGCAAATCCATCACAGTTTCGCGGTCGCGCCAGGAGTACATGAAGAGCGAGTCAAAGCCGCCCTCATGAGCTGCCACTCCCAGCCACAACATGTGACTGTGAATGCGCTCCAGTTCGCCCATGATTTGACGGATCGCCTGGGCGCGCGGCGGCGCTTCCACACCGGCCAATTTTTCCACGCCAAGGGTATAGGCAGTGGCATGCACATGCGAGCAAATACCGCAGATGCGTTCCATCAGATATAAATTTTGCACCCAGGTGCGGGCTTCAGCGCCTTTTTCGATGCCGCGGTGGACGTAGCCCAGGCGGACTGAAGCGCCAGTCACGGTCTCGCCATCCACCCAAAACTCAAAGTTGGCGGGTTCTTTCAACGCCGGGTGCTGCGGACCGATGGGAATCACGAATTTATTGGTGTCGGCGCTCATTGGCTTTTTTCCTCTCCGTTGAAACCAACGAACGATTTACGCAGCGGATAGAGCCCATCCGGCCAGTCGTCGGCCAAAATCAGATGCCCGGTGACAGGCAGCCCGATCACTTCCACGCCGAACATCTCGCGCAACTCCCACTCGTAGAGCATAGCAGCGGGCAGCAGACCCGAGATGGTCGGCAGCACTGCCTGGGAATACGGCAGGGTGGTGCGTAAAATGGCGATTGCTGCGCCTTTGCAAAAAGTGTACAAGACCTCAATCGAACCCTCGACCTCAGCCTCACCCTCAACTGGCGCTGGCGCGGGATGGTCCAACCCGACAATGGCGCTCAAAAAGCCCCAGGATTCGTTGACCATGGTACGAACCGCGGTCAAAAGGTCGTCCGGACGGATAACCGCGTCCAGGCGTTCAGGCTGCGGGCGGTTGAAGGACACCGCCAGCGGCTCCAGAACAGCCTCAACCGCACCCAATGCTCCAATGGTACTAGCCATGATGATCCTCCAATTTACTACCAGTATGCAGTACACCGTCTAAACCCGTGCCGCTCCATTGAATCGGCTCGGGGCGTTTACCACTTTTGAGCGCCCCCAATAAGACCGCGACGCCGTAGATGATGCCTTCCGGGCGCGGCGGGCAGCCCGGGACAAACACGTCAACCGGCAGCAGTTCATTGATGCCGCCGACAATGTTGTAGCAGCCGTGGAAAACCCCGCCAGAGAGGCCGCAAGAGCCTACGGCGATGACAAACTTTGGGTCAGGCATTTGCTCGTAAGTACGCAGCAAGGCGTCGCGCGCCTGCATGGTGACCGGGCCAGTGCAGATTAAAACGTCAGCGTGCCTGGGGCTGCCCTGCAGCTTGATGCCGAAACGCTCCACGTCGTAGCGCGGCGTAAGAGTAGCCAGGATTTGAATATCGCAGCCGTTGCATGAGCCGCTGTTGAAATGGATGGCCCAGGGCGAATTGATGCGAGCCCAATTTTTGACTTTGGCAAGCACCCCCTGCCAGGATGAATCGAGGGTTTGAGCGACCATATCGTCTCCGTTAACCTATCAGTAAAATGATCAGCGCCAGCGCCAGACCAACCAGATACGGCAGGCTGCGAGGTGTCAAATCACCCAGACCGACAACCAGCGTACCCAGGTGCAGAATGGCGAAGAAAAAGGCGATCAAGAAGAACGGGCGGTAGCCTGGAGTCGCGTTCTCTGTCGAGGCTTCCTCGCCGCCAGAATACGGGCTCTCTTTGACGTCTGATGTTTTGGAAGGACCTGCCAGAGCTTTGCCAAACCAGGCCAACAGAAATACCAGCGGAATGTAAATCAGAAATGCGAGCGGTGGGGTGAGCAAGAAATCCATAAGGTTACCTCCATCAACCGCCGAACAACATCAATAAGGAATGGGCAGCACGGTTGGTGATTCCGTCTGCCAGCGACGGCCAAAAGCCGAGCAGCACCACCCCAAGAGTCAACAGGAGCAGCGGCAGCGCCATGAAAACCGGGATGGGCTGCCCGTGTTCCACAATTTCGGCCCGTTGATGACGATACAGGCGGTTGACCAGCGGCGCGTAATATCCCAGCGATAGGACGCTGTTCAAACCGGCAAATACCACCAGTGCCATAATCCAGCTATTACCCGTCTGAAAGCCGCCGACGAAGATCTGCCACTTCGACATAAAGCCTGCCAGCGGCGGCAGACCGCCCAACCCGAGAACAGCCACGCTAAAAGCAAAAGCTGCCAACGGGTACTTACGGCTGGCGCCGTTCAAATCGTCGATCACCAACGGGTCATGATTGCCGTTGGCCTGGTGCAAACAGTAGAGCAGCGCACCTGCAGCCAGGAAGGCGGATCCCTTCATCATGGCGTGGGTCAGGATGTGGAAAAATCCGCCAGCGGCTGAATTTTGGGCACCCATCAGCGCACCAGCACCGACGCCGAGCAGAATATAGCCCATGTGACTGAGACTGGAGTAAGCCAACAGGCGTTTAACCTGGGTCTGGCGCAATGCCATCAGATTGCCCACCAGCATATTGATGGCGGCAAAGCCAAGCAGCAAGGCTCCCCAGGAAACGGTGACCAGATGCAGCGCTCCCAACGAGCGCAGCATGGCAATCAAACCGGCCTCGATCACCACGCCAGAGAGCATGGCGCTGATGCCGCTGGGCGCCTGCGAGTGAGCGTCCGGCAGCCAGGTGTGCAAAGGCACCAGCGCGCTTTTGACGCCAAAACCGATGACGAACAAAGCGCCCGCGCCAAGCAACATGGTGGAGGGCTGCGCCGCCATGCGGATCTCATCCAGATCGAGCGAACCAGTGCTGGCAAAAACCAACCCAATGCCAAGCAAGACCAATACAGTGCCGAGTGCCGACTGAACCAGATATTTGACGCCAGCTTCGAGGGCAGGCGCCTCATGGTGGTGGAAAGCAACCAGCATGTAGGAACACAAAGCCATACACTCGAACCAGACCCACAGGTTGAACAAGTCGTCGGCAGCG
>DATBWK010000297.1:0-4406 GCA_036514835.1 Bellilinea sp. | reverse complement strand
CTTGAAGTGGTATCAAGGCTGGATTACACCGACAGCCGTCAGCGGGATTCAACCGGGCACAGTGATAAGCCAGGCCGAAACGACTCCCCTGGCTTACATTTTGGGAACGAATCCGGGCGGCGTTAACTGGAATTTTGATGTGGCTTCCGGTGTGGGTGAGTATTTTCTGGTGGAGAACCGCCAGTTGACCGGCTATGACGTTGGGCTGCCGGGCTGCGGGCTGATCATCACCCATATCGATGAATCGGTCACTTCTACCAACTTTGCCAATGCCAACGAGTTCCACCCGTTGGTTAAAATCATCGAGGCCGATGGCCTGGATCAATTGGTTTATGAAGAATACAACCGTGGAGATTCCGGCGATCCATACCCGGGTTCAACCAACAATCAGACCTTTAATTTCAGTTCCACCCCCAACAGCCGTCTCTATAACAACTCTGACAGCCAGGCGGCGGTGACCAGTATCAGCGCCTGCGGCCCATCTATGACAGCTACGCTGACATACGGCAGTGTTCCCATGAACAACAAAGTTTTCTTGCCGCTTATCACAAACGGAGTTCCACCTCTACCAGGGGTTGACCCCATTCGGAATGGCACTTTTGAAGCCGGTCGCGATGGCAACTGGATCGAAAGTTCACCGGGCAGCTATGAATTAATTACAAATGATTTGCCGATCGCTCCGCATAGTGGCTCCTGGGCATCCTGGCTGGGCGGAGTATTAACCAATACCGATAGCTTAACACAGACGGGCATTCAATTGGGCAGTCTGCGCTACCTGCATTACTGGTACTGGATAGCATCGTCAGATATTTGCGGGTTCGATTATGCCAAAATTTATATCAATGGTGCGCAGCAGGTTTCGAGGGATTTATGCAGTCAAACCAGTACTGGCGGATGGGTTCACGGTATGCTGGATCTGAACGCTTTTCTTGGAACCACAATTTCGCTCGAATTCCGCGTTACGACTAATTTTGAGGAGAACAGTAATTTTTTCCTGGATGACGTATTTCTTTCTGCCAGCACAGCATTTTCACCCGCAGAGGCTGTACCCTTGCTGACCGGGAACGAAGCGGGCACCAGATAGTCACTGAAATGTCTAACAGGACCCTCCTGCCAGGGTCTTGTTGCTCGTATTAGTTTATTTTTTGGTACAGTCCCACGCCTATCCGGCTAGAGGCATCTCCTTGTCTTCTTTCAAGGCCTCCATCAATTTGAGTAGCAGAGCTTTGCGCTCTTTGAGCATGTCCTTGTATTCCATTTTGTCGGTGGCGTGGATCTCAACGCGCAGGTCCTCGAGGATGGTATCCAACAATCCCCGCAGCAGCTGAATCTCGTCCTGGGTCAGGTTGATCTGAATCATCTTGGCCTCCTTATGATATAAAAAGCCGTTTACAGAGTCTGCAAACGGCCTGAAGTGAATTTAGCTATGATTCTCGCCTGAGCGGTGTGTGCTGGAGTGTTTCGCTGACTCCATTATAGAAAAATTGACATGTCCAGTCAAGCATTCGGATTGGCTGGCAGAGGTTGAGTGTTGGTACTTTTTCAGGTGGTCTGACAATTGGTGCCAAATTTCAGCTAATTTCGATCCACATGGCTTGCATTAACAGCCTGTTTCTCTGATAATTAACCCCATCCAACGGTTCAATAATTTATACAGGGAGCTCTCACTATGTCCTCACAGGGAATTCAAGACGGCAAGCGTCCATTTCAGGCGACCCCGCTAAATCGCGTCAAACCCGTTCCATCCGATATCGAGGTCGCGCAGGCTGCAACCTTAAAACCCATTGCCAAGATCGCGGAAGAACTGGGACTGCTTCCGGAAGAAATCGAATTCTATGGACCCTACAAAGCCAAGGTTAAGCTGGAAGTGCTGGACCGGCTCAAGAATATTCCCAACGGCAAATATGTCGACGTGACCGCCATCACGCCCACCCCGCTGGGTGAGGGCAAAACCACCACCACAGTCGGTTTGAGCCAGGCATTAGGCGCGCACCTGGGCAAGTCCGTAATGACCTGCATCCGCCAGCCCAGCCAGGGACCCACCTTTGGCATCAAAGGCGGAGCTGCCGGCGGCGGTTACAGCCAGGTGATCCCCATGGAGGATTTCAACCTGCACCTGACCGGCGACATTCACGCCATCACGGCGACCAATAACCTGCTGGCTGCTGCCATCGACGTGCGCATCATGCACGAAGCCGAAGCGACTGACGAGCAGATGTTCATCCGCCTGTTCCCCAAAGACAAAAAAGGCGTGCGCCACTTTGCGGTCAATATGAAGAATCGCAAAGCCAAATTGGGCATCACCTACGATGATCCCGAACAGATGTCGCCTGCGGAGCGTGTGCGCTTCTGCCGCCTGGACATCGATCCCGAGACGATCACGTTCCGCCGCGTGGTGGACACCTCAGACCGCTTCCTGCGCGGCATCACCATTGGTCGCGGACCTGACGAGCAGAGCCATCAACGTGAGACCGGCTACGACATCACCGTTGCCAGCGAGATTATGGCTATCCTGGCGTTGACCACCAGTCTGGCGGACATGCGTAAGCGTTTTGGCGAGATTGTGATCGGGCGCAGCAAGCGCGGCGAAGCCGTCACAGCCGATGACCTGGGCGTCGCCGGCGCCATGACCGTGCTGATGCGCGACGCCATCAAGCCCACCCTGATGCAGACGGTGGAAGGCACGCCGGTGTTCGTGCATGCCGGTCCGTTTGCCAATATTGCCCACGGCAACAGCTCGATCCTGGCGGACATGATCGGGCTCAAACTGGCAGATTACGTGGTGACGGAATCGGGTTTTGGCTCCGACATGGGTATGGAAAAATTCTTCGACATCAAGTGCCGCTATTCCGGGCTGACCCCGGATGTGGTGGTGCTGGTGGCGACCATTCGGGCGCTCAAAATGCACGGCGGCGGACCCAAGGTGGTGGCGGGCCGTCCGCTCGACCCGGCCTACCTGAACGAAAATCTGGACCTGCTTAAGGCCGGTTTGGGCAATTTGCTGGCGCATATCGGCATTGCGCGTAAATACGGCATCCCGGTAGTGGTGGCGGTCAACAGTTTCGCCACCGACACCCCGGCGGAACTGGAATTGGTGCGCAAGGCGGCGGTGGAGGAGGGCGGTGCTGAAGCTGCTGTGGTCGCCAACCACTGGGAATTGGGCGGCGAGGGTGCTGTGGAATTGGCCAAAGAAGTGGTCAAAGCCGCCGATAAGCCGTCGCAATTTCGCTTCCTTTACCCGCTGGAGCTGACCATCAAGGAAAAGATCGAAATTATCGCCCGCGAAGTGTACGGCGCCGACGGGGTGGATTACGAACCGCTGGCTGAAGAGCGCATTCAGGCCTACACCGAGCTTGGCTTTGACAAACTGCCGATCTGCATGGCCAAAACCCATCTTTCGCTCAGCCATGACGCCAACCTGAAAGGCGTGCCCAAAGGCTACCGTATTCCGGTGCGCGATGTGCGCGCTTCGGTAGGCGCCGGGTTCCTTTACCCGCTGCTGGGCACTATGAGCACCATGCCGGGCTTGCCGACGCGGCCTGGATTCTACGATGTCGACATCGATTTGGAGACCGGTCAGGTGGTTGGCCTGTCGTAGCATACTTCATCGAATCTTATCGATACCGCGGCTCGAATTGGGCCGCGGTATCGATTTTGAATGTGTAAATCAATCTGTTAAATAATATACAATTCCGGTAAATATATATATAATAATGACAATACTTGTCATTATTAACCACCGTCAACAACCCCATAATTTTTCGCAACCGCGGAGGCCCAGATGGATATTTATGGTAAGGAAGCTGTTTCCATTGATGTTGGCTTGCGGTTGAAGCACCTGCGCGACGAACGCGGCATCTCGATGCGCGCATTGGCGCGCAACAGCGGTCTGTCTGCCAACGCCTTGAGCATGATCGAGCGCGGGCTGACCTCGCCGTCGGTCAGCACGCTGAACAAACTGGCTGGGGCGCTCGAGGTACCGGTGACCGCTTTCTTCCGCTCCGAGCCGGATCGCAACACGGTGGTACACCTTAAAGCTGCGCAGCGCACACGCGTGCCGTTCAATCGCGGGCTGTGGGAGGGGTTAGGCGGCGAGCGTTTTGCCGGGCGCATTGAGGCGTTTATGATCACGCTGGAAGCTAACGCCAGCAGCGGTCCGCACGGCATGCTGCACACTGGCGCTGAGTTTGTGTTTTGTCTGCGCGGGACGGTCGAGTATGAGGTGGACGGCACGACTTACATTTTGGAAACCGGTGACAGCTTGATTTTTGCCGCGCAGCTGCTGCACAAATGGCGCAACCCGGGCTCAACCGTAGCCAACGCCATCATCGTGATATCGTCCTTCGAGGAAGGCGAGCGTCCCGGCGAATTCCACCTGGCTTCCACGGAGACGAACCACCCTTAAC
>DATBWK010000296.1:0-2675 GCA_036514835.1 Bellilinea sp. | reverse complement strand
AGAACTCCTGCAAATTATCCAATCGATCATCGCGGATGGTGACAAAACCATTGTATTGGTGGAGCACCGCATGGACATGGTCATGAGCATCTCGGACCGCATCACCGTCATGCATCAAGGTCAGGTACTGGCGGAAGGCTCGCCGCATGAGATCGCCAGCAATCAGGTCGTCCAATCGGCATACCTTGGCGCGTTATACGGCGATCTGGCGGCAGAAGGGGGTGCTGAGGGTGGATAACATCCTGGAAGTCAACGCGATACAAACCTTTATTGGCCAGTTCCACATCCTGGAAGGGGTTTCGGTACAGGTTCGCCGCAATGCCATCACCGTCATGTTGGGGCGGAATGGCGCCGGCAAGACGACCACGCTCAAATCAATCCTCGGACTGACGCCGCCGCGTCACGGCACGGTGGTTTTTGACGGTCAAGAAATTCAGGGACGCCGCGCATATGACATCGCAGCGCTCGGCATCGGATACGTGCCGGAACACCGCGCGATTTTCCGAAATCTGACCGTGGCGGAAAATCTAAAAATTGCCGAACGGAAAAAAGGCGACCTGGACAGCAAGGCCGATTTTATCTTCGGCTTATTTTCCGATCTCAAACGCCTGATCCGCCTGCCGGGCAATCACCTGTCTGGCGGACAGCAGCAGATGCTGGCGGTGGCGCGGGCTCTGGTAGCCGATAATAAGCTGCTGCTCATTGATGAACCCAGCGAAGGGTTGGCGCCCATCCTGATTGAACAGATGATGGAAGCCATCCGTGCGCTGAGTGCCACGACCACGGTTCTATTGGTTGAACAAAACTTCTTTATGGCCAGCAAACTGGCGGAGTACTACTACATCATTGATGACGGGCGTACTGCCCATGAAGGCAAAATGGTAGATTTAATCGAGGATAAAGAATTAATTCACCGGACTCTTGGCGCCGCGGTGCGGAAAGGATAGCAGCATGAAACGGCCTAATTTTTTCCGCAGTAATTCCACTCTATTTGGCGTACTCGCCGCGATCATTTTGCTGAGCGTCCTGGGTTTCGCAACCATGGGTCAGGTGCCGTTTGTGCGCACCACCCTTTCCGGACTGACGCTGGGTTCCCTGTATTTCATGGTAGCGGCAGGCCTTACCCTGATTTTTGGCCTGATGGATGTGCTTAATTTTGCGCACGGGGCTATGTTTATGGTCGGCGCGTACCTGGGTTGGCAATTTTATACCAATCCCACGTTTCTGTTCGGCATCCTGCCGCTGATTCTGGCCTTAATAACCGGATTGCTCGCCGCGAACATCTTGCGTCACTACTTGATGGGTGTCAATCTGTCGGAGAAGGCGCAAAAGTCGATTGTGCCGGCATTGGTTTTAATCAGCCTGGTTGTGATTTTCCTGGCGGTTCGCGGTTTGGACATCCTGGGAATGGCAAAAACCGCCATGGTGGCTACCATGACCGCCAGCGACCCGCTGGGAGAGATTTCAGCGCAGGAACCGCTGGCTATTTTCTGGGTGCGCCCAATCTTGATGTTTATCGCCGGTTTGCTGCTGGCTGCCTCGGCAGCCCGGCCTGGGGATAAAACTCAGGTGGTTTATAGCAAGGAATTAAAAAGCGCCTGGATTACAGTCGGCATACTGGCTGTTGCGACCGTCGTAGCGGTCGTAATTCGCGAATCCGGCCCGGTGGCGGTGCTGCTGCTGAATGCCGACCTGAGGTTTTTTGCCTCGTTACTGGTGGGTGCGCTTTGCGGGGCTGGTCTTGGGGCAGCCATCGAAGTCAGCCTGGTACGTCCTCTGTATGTCAAGTCAGTTTTCCTGGTGATTGCGACATTGGGTTTGGCGAATGTTCTCCGAGAAACCATCATGGTCCTGTGGGATCCGCTGGCTTATCAAATGACCCGACCTCCACTATTTTCACAGCCAGGCAAGGCGGAAAATATTGGTGCGTGGTTCAGTGGGCATAATGTGACGGTGGACATTCTGGGAGTGACCTTCCCTTCTTACCGCCTGTTCATTATTTTATTGGGCGTGCTGATGATTATCACGTTAGGTGTGGTGATGAAATACTCCCGGCTGGGAATGATTATCCGGGCGGGTGTCCAGGACCGCACTATGGTTGAGGCGTTGGGAATCAATGTTCGCAAAGTGTTCACCATTGTGTTTATGCTAGGGGCGGCTTTGGCAGCCCTGGGGGGAATTGGCGCAGCGCCATTTATTCCGGTGCAGCCCAATATGGGAGATGCTTATCAACTGCAAGCCTTTATTGTTGTGGTGATTGGGGGTCTTGGCAGCTTCAGCGGAGCCGCGATTGGGGCCCTCTTGTTGGGGCTGGCGCGGGCCTTTGGTGATTATTATGCGTTGAAGTTCAGTTTATCTCCCGCCATTGCAGAAGCTTCTACAGTCATTATCATGGCGATCGTGCTGCTGGTACGCCCGGCTGGTTTGTTCGGGAAAAAGGAGTAGCCATGACGACTGCAAAAATAGAAACCACAACTGCTCCCAAACCATCTAGCGGGTTGATCCACGCCTTACGCGGCGAGGGAGTCGCGATTGTGATCCTGCTGGTGTTTATCCTCTTTCCTTTCCTTTTCGCCTGGTTCACTGGAACTTCAGTTATCGAAGGACCTTCAAAATTCTGGCAGGGGCAACTCATCGTTTTCTTTATCATGGCAGTTTATGCCCTGAGTTATGAC
>DATBWK010000295.1:0-3829 GCA_036514835.1 Bellilinea sp. | reverse complement strand
AGGCGGTTGCTCTGCCGATTGAGCTACGTCGGCATGCATTTGTTAAGTTGCATGGTTAACAGGCGGAATTATACCAGAGGCCCTTTGTGACGACAAGGTATACAGTCTGTTTTAATGCTGCGCGAGTTTATCAGACATCTGGGTGAGAGTCAAGATGTTACCCGGTTGACGGTATTCACCAAAGAACTCACGAGGTGCGTTCAAGTACAGTTACAGACCGCTCCTGCGAGCGGAACGGACCCTACTGGTTTTAGCGTGGAAAATGACGGCTGCCGGACTTTATTGTATAATCAGTACCAGATTTATGGAGGCTTAGCTTAATGGAAATTACCTGGTACGGACATTCTTGCTTTCGCATCACCGAAAGAGCGCTGGCGACGGTGGTCACCGACCCCTATGATCACCGCGAAGTCGGCTACAACGCACTCAAATTGAAAGCTGACATTGTGACGGTAAGCCACACTGCGCCGGGTCATGATTTTCTAAGCGGTGTAAAAGGCGACGTATACTCCATTACCGGTCCAGGCGAGTTTGAGGTGGGAGGCGTGTTCATCACCGGCGTACAGACCAACGGTCACACCAAAAAGATTGCTGATGAACCGCGCAATACGCTTTATCTGATCGAATATAACGGGGTCAATGTGCTGCACCTGGGCGCCATCGACCGTGTGCCGACCCAAACTGAGGTCGAAGATCTTGGCCCGGTCCATGTGGCGCTGGTGCCGATCGGCGGCGGGACTGGCTTGAACTCGGCTAAAGCAGCTGAGGTCGTCAGCCTGTTGGAACCGAACATTGTGATCCCCATGCATTACGCTACCCCTGAATCAGCTATCATGCTGGATCCCCTGGGAAAATTCCTCAAAGAAATGGGATTGACAGACATCGCCCCGCTCCCCAGTTACAAAGTAACGTCGGTCAACTCGCTTCCCGAGGAAACCCAGGTCGTTGTGCTGGGTTACCAGGGGACTTAGGAGAATAATTGACGCCTGTCAAATTACTGATGTCCTGGGATATATCTCCCGAGCACGAACAAGAGTATTTCGAGTTCGTGGTGCGCGAATTTATTCCTGGCGTTCAGCGCATGGGTTTTGAATTGAGCGACGCCTGGGCGACAGTTTTCGGCGCACAGCCGCAAATTTTAGTGGGTGCGGTCGCTCCAACGCCAGCCAGGGCGCGCGAGATCATGGGCTCCAATGAGTGGAAGAGTCTGCAAAATCAATTGATGGATTACGTGCACAACTACCAGGATAAGATCGTGGATGTGCGCACTGGATTTCAGTTTTAAACAGCGGCGGAATTGAATGCCAACTGAATTTGCCCGGCGCCTGCTAGCCTGGTACGGTGTGCATGCCCGCACACTGCCCTGGCGCGGTCATGTGGACCCCTATGCGGTGTGGGTCTCGGAAATCATGCTGCAGCAGACGCGTGTCGAGACCGTCATCCCGTATTTTGAGCGG
The DNA here is from genome assembly GCA_036514835.1 of Bellilinea sp. Taxonomy (GTDB): domain Bacteria; phylum Chloroflexota; class Anaerolineae; order Anaerolineales; family Anaerolineaceae; genus Bellilinea. Next base: position 2,372 of record DATBWK010000295.1, on the reverse strand, counting down.
TGGATGAACCGTTTTCCGACGATTCAGGCTTTGGCTCAGGCAGACGAGCAGGATGTACTGCACACCTGGGAGGGTTTGGGCTACTACAGCCGGGCGCGCAACCTGCACCGCGCCGCCCGCGAGGTGATGAGCCGCTTTGGCGGTCAATTGCCGGCGACGCTGGGGAAGCTTGAATCCTTAGCGGGTATTGGGCGGTACACTGCCGGGGCGATTGGGTCGATGGCTTTTGGGCTGGACGCGCCGGCGCTGGACGGTAATTTGCGCCGGGTACTGGCGCGGGTGTTCAACCTCGCCATGTCAATTCGCTCGCCGGAAGGGCAGAAAGTGCTGGATGAACTTTTGACGGTGCATCTGCCGCCAGGTCAGGCGGGCGACTTCAACCAGGCGATGATGGATTTAGGGGCAACGATTTGCCTGCCGCGCTCACCAGACTGCGAGCATTGTCCAATTGCGGATATCTGCCAGTCTCGACAGTTGGGCGTTCAAGAGCAGCGCCCGGTGACAGCAGAACGCCGCGCCGTACCGCATTACACAGTGACGGCAGCTGTGATTCAGCGCGGCAGTCAGGTGCTGATTGCGCAGCGACCGGCAGACGGGTTGCTGGGCGGGATGTGGGAGTTCCCCGGCGGCAAACAGGAGCCCGGTGAATCCCTGGCAGAATGCCTGGAACGCGAGATCAGGGAAGAATTGGGTGCAACCGTGGCTGTCGGGTCTGAATTGGGGGTTTTTCGGCATGCCTACACCCATTTCAAGGTAACCCTGCATGCTTTCGATTGCACATTGACGGACGGCGAGCCGCGTCCGGTCCAGGTCAATGATTTACGCTGGGTGGACCCGGCCCGATTGTCTGCTTTTCCGATGGGGAAAATCGACCGGCAAATTTCACTGCATCTATCCAAAGCCCGCGAAATTTGATTTAATTAGAGTCAGACCAGGGCACGGGAATCGGGCATAATACCAGGCCGGGTTTCTCTAAAACAGCCTGAATCTGAAAAGGCGGCGGCGTATGACGCAAGTGATGGATGAATATTCCCGCCTGCGGGCTGAAATGGTTGCTGAGCAAATCGCCCGGCGCGGATTGCACCAACCGCGGCTGTTGTCAGCCTTTAACAAAGTACAACGCCACCTGTTCATCCCGCCTCCGCTGCGTCAACATGCCTACGAGGACCGTCCGCTGCCCATTGGCAGGGGCCAAACCATCTCACAGCCATATATCGTGGCGTTGATGACTTCGCTGCTGGCATTGAATGGCGACGAATCGGTGTTGGAAATTGGCACCGGTTCCGGATACCAGGCGGCGATCCTTTCTGAACTGGCGCGGACCATTCATACCATTGAACGCCACCAGGATCTGGCTGATGCAGCCCGGGCGCGATTGGTGCGCCTGGGGTACTACAACATTCAGGTGCATTGCGCAGACGGTTCCACCGGCTGGCCTGAAGCCGCCCCCTACCAGGCCATCATCGTCACAGCCGCGGCGGCTGCCGCTCCCAGACCGCTGCTCGAACAACTGTCTGAAGGCGGGCGACTGGTATTACCGGTAGGCGGCAGCCAGGGGCAAACCCTGCAATTGTGGACCCGCGAGGCTGGCCGCTTGGACTTCCAGGATGTTTTACCGGTCAGCTTTGTGCCGCTGCGGGGTGAATTCGGCTGGAGCGACCAGGAATGGGAGCCGCCGACGGAAGAGGACTGAGAGGCGGGTTTAGAACGGACGATAAGCGAACCAACGGCGGATCATTTCCACCTGGAATCGGTACCAGCCGTTGCATTCTTCGACCAGGTCGCGTTTAAGCGCCAGCGACAGGTTGGACTCGAAATTTTCCGGATAACGCACCACCCACTCTTCACGCGAGATCAAAGCGCCCGGCCCCATATCTGCCAGATGGTCCAGCATGGCTGCGGTCGACGGATTGATCTGCGGACCGCGTATATCAACGAAAAAGAAGCTGCTGCTGACCAGGGTACGTTTGGCGGCTTCTTCCACATCTGCCTCAGTGACCATAAACCGCTGATCGCTCCGTTGCTCGTTTTTAAACATGACCAGTTCATAACAGATGGACTGCACCAGATGCGGGTGTCCGCGGGTTAATGACAGAATATGCTGGCTGGCAATGGGCTCATACTTTAATGGGAAATTCTTCACCGGATGCTCGATCAGGCGCATGGTTTCCTCTGGCGCCAACCGGCCAATTTTCACCACCTGGGCGTTGAATAAAAATGTTGCCCAGGCTCCGACCTCGTCCAACGAATGCGACCCGACGAATAGCAGCTTGAAGTGGGTGCGGTGCTGCAGGATAAAGCGCGTCAAGCCAAGGTATTCCTGTGCCTGCGGCTTGGAATTACGCACCAGGGTCTCCAGGGCTTCAAACTCA
>DATBWK010000294.1:0-9459 GCA_036514835.1 Bellilinea sp. | reverse complement strand
GCCTGCGAGGATTACGCCGTCAATCTGGACGAATTCGACAACGTCGAACTGTATGTCGGGGCGGCAGAACAAATTCTGCCGTCGCTCAAGCTGAAGCCAGACGTTGTGATTGTAGATCCGCCGCGGGCGGGCATTGAACGTCTGGCACTGGACGCGCTGATTGAGTTGCTGCCAAACACCATTGTGTATGTCTCCTGCGATCCGGCCACCCTGGCGCGGGACATTAAACGCCTGACCGCTGCCGGCTACCGGTTGGAGCGTGTCACCCCGTTTGATCTCTTTCCGCAGACCTTCCACGTTGAATGTGTGGCTTGGCTTGCACTCTTGTGATGTAGGAGAACGAGAAGATTTTATAGATTGAACCTTGGGATCTCTTATTTTTAAATTGTATTTATTCAATAAGAAAAATTATTTTATAACGTTAAAATCTTGAATATTGTTAACATTTGTGATTTTTCTCCTCTAATGGATTTGCGGAATTAATCCCCAAAATTCGTATTTACCTTTGACGGCTTTTGGCGAGAATATTATCAAGGGATCAGAATTGTTTATTTGCAGGTGTATTAAAAAAACTAAGTACGAATCCTTCAATAACAAACTGAAGAATGTGAGGTACGGATGTTTATTTCTCAAGAAAATCTAGTCATCCGATCAGCCACGCCAGCGGATGCACAGACCCTCTGCGATTGGTGGAATGACGGCAGTGTTATGGTGCATGTTGGCTACCCCAATGGTCTCGGGACAACGCCGCAGGCTGTGCTGAATGATCTGAATACCTGGAAGGCTGGCAGCGATCTGTTGATCCTTGAAATTGACAAGGTTCCCGTTGGGGAGATGAATTATCAGACGGTCAATGATGGGGTCGCTGAGATCCACATCAAAATTTGCCGTGGCGATTTCCAGGATAAGGGTTACGGCACGCGATTCACTAAGATGCTTATCAGACACCTGTTTAGTGAACTTGGTTTCCGCAAGATAATCCTGGACACCAACCTAAAGAACACACGGGCACAGCATGTGTATGAGCAAATGGGCTTCAAGCGTGTGCGTGTCAATATTGACGTCTGGAAGGATCAACTGGGTGTGCCGCAGACATCGATTGATTACGAATTGACTCGCGAGGATTTCCGATCTCAAAATGGAGAACCGTCAGTCGATTAATGGATTACCAGGATGGCAGTCCGTATCCATTGCCAAAAGTAGAAGGGTCCAAAGCGCCAATTACTGGAAGCCACTAGCGGATAATCATTAAAGATTTTCTACAGGGAAGTGACAATATGGCGGCTGGTTAGTAATAACAAAGGGATTAAGACCCTTTACTGTTAGAACCCGAGCGGCTAATCAAATTCACGCTATCCGAATCATTGGAGGGAAAATGCTCGAAATTCCAGAAGCTCTGGTAATTGCTGGTCAATTGAGGCAGACGATAACCGGCAAGATCATACAATCCGTTGAGACCAATCACTCGCCGCACAAGTTCGCTTTTTTTCACGGCGATCCGGCAGCTTACATTGGAATGCTGGCAGGAAAACGGGTGGATACTGCAGCCGCATGGGCATGTCAGATTGAATTATCGGCAGAAAATTTTAAAATGGTGTTCAGCGACGGGGTAAATTGTAGATATTTTGCAGCCGGCGAATCGCTCCCGGACAAGCACCAGTTATGGATTGCATAAAAAAACTTTTGATATTATGACAACCCACAACCGAAAGCTTCACCGCTTACAAGGATACGATTACAGCCAAAACGGGGCATATTTTGTCACAATTTGCACCCTGAACCGCGCCAAATTATTGTGCCAAATTGTAGGGAACGACGCCCGCGAACGTTGCGCCCCCTTGTGGGGCTCGTCGTTCCCACACCTATTGGAGCAAAATTAATCGAATGTTGGAAAAATATAGAAAAATTAAATGATAATATCTTTGTGGAAAATTTTTGTCTGATGCCCAATCATATTCACGGAATCATAGTAATTACCGGTCAGGAATCCCTCGAATTTCAGAAAGGTCGCTACGGTTTTGAATCGATTGAAAGTTTGGAAATGAAAGGGGAACGACGAGGGCGTCGTTCCCTACAGGGGTTAATCAAGTATTTTAAATCTGTGACGACTCGGTCATACAAAGGCGAGGTCAATGATCCTGGAATAAAATCACTCTGGCAATCATCTTATTACGATGTAATCATTCGTAATGAAGAGCATTACCAATATGTATGCGAGTATATTGAAAATAATCCAGTTAGATGGATAGAGGATGATTATTATCGGTGAGTTATTACGGAAACAACCGCCGGGCTTTGACCTCGGCGACCGCGTCTGCGCGGTAACGGTATAAAAGCGCCGGTCGGCCTTCGCCGGTTCGCCGCTCGTTGGTCGGCTCGATGATGCCCGCCTCCAGGATGCGGCGGCGGAAATTGCGCTTATCCAGTTTCTCCCCCAGGATCGATTCGTAGGTATGTTGCAGCTCGCTCAGGGTAAACGTCTCCGGCAGCAACTCGAACCCAACCGCTGAATATTCCAACTTATAGCGCAATCGGCGCAAAGCGTATGCCAGAATATCCGCATGGTCCCAGACCAAGGCCGGCAAGTTGCGAACCGGCTGCCAGGCTGCCTGCGATTTTTCGATGCGCTCCTGGGATAGGGTGTCTTCCGCCAGCAGCGCGAAATAAACCACTGAAACCACCTGGTTTGCAGGGTGACGACCCGGGTCGCCAAAAGTATAAAGTTGTTCGAGAAACACTTCCTTTAACCCGGTCAAACCTTCAATGCATTGCGCCGCGGAGGTTTCCAACCCCAGACCGCCGAGCAGCCGGCAGCCGGGCAGTTCCCATCCATTCTGACCATCACCAGGTTGGAGTAATACTTGCAACTGATTATCCTGGAGCGTGAAGACGACGACGCGTACTTCAAGGTCAGAAAGCGTCACCATGTCGATACTGAAATCCCCGTGGTCTTCCATCCGATGGTATAAATCATTAAGATGATTATAGCTGTGAATGGAATTATTCCAGACTAAAGGGGGCAGGTGACGCGGACAGTAACCGAACCGCGTCATAACAGGAGGATAGGGATGCACTACGAAGCAGTCAAACGCTTAAGATTGGTCGCGCTGATTTTGATAGGCGCAATATTGGCCTGTAACCTGCCTGGCAGAGATGTGCAGGTAACACCGTCAGAACCGACCCCCAATATGACCATGACAGCGCTGTTCAGTATTGTGACCAAAGCTCCCGGTATCTCCACGCCGGTGGCGCCAGCTGCAACCGCAACGACTGCCTCAGGTGTGGTGAACACGCTTCCTCCTCCAGCTGCCAGCCCGACCACCGGACTCACCCCGCTGCCATTGGTCACCTCAACGCCAGGGCCGACTGCGGAATTGCGCCCCTCCGGAAAATTTACCGCCAATTTCATGTCCACTGCTCCCACGTTGGACGGCACTTGGGATGAGTGGACCAGTACCGCTTATCCGGCGCGGTTTGTAGTGTTCGGCAAGGAAAATTGGGTCGATAAAGCCGACCTGGAAGGCAGTTTCCGTGTGGGTTGGGATAATACCAACCTGTACCTGGCGGTCAAAGTATATGATGATAAATATGTCCAAAATGCCACGGATATCGACATTTACAAAGGGGATTCGATTGAGTTGCTGTTCGATGTGGACCTGATGGGCGATTTGAATTCGAACGAGGTCAACAGTGACGATTACCAGCTGATTTTTTCTCCCGGCAAGGGCACTGTAAGCGGGATTAAAGAAACGTATTTGTATTACCCGACCAATGTCGCTGGCCCGCGCACCACGGTGAAAATCGCCTCAGTTTATGACGCAGGCATTATCCGGGCGGAAATCGCAGTACCCTGGAGCGTTTTGGGCGTCTCGCCGACCGGCGGCAAGCAGTTTGGCTTTGTACTCTCTATGAACGACAATGATAATGAAAGCCAGAATGTGCAGCAGACCATGATATCGGCGGTCAATACACGTGCTTTCCGCGACCCAACTACATGGGGACTGCTGGAGTTGAAACAATAAGAGTTTAATTAAAACAAAATTGTCGCCAGCTCTTTGCGGTAATCCCGTGTGACCGGGTTGTCATCTCCAAGGAGCTCGAGCAGCGCCAGGATGATTTTTCTCACTGCGTCGTCACGGCGGTCGGCGCGCAGCAAATCCAGTAACCCATCCAATGCTGCCGTGATTCGACCACGGGCTGCCAAACGAATGGCGTTCCAATAAGCCGCCTGTTTGTCATCCTCTTCAGCTCCGGCCAGGTGTTGGCGCAACAAGTCCATCTCCACTGCCAACGGCAGCAGGGTCATGGCTTGATTGTAGCGGCGGCTGGCGGGGAACGAGGACAAAATCGCCAGACCCTCATGTGTTTTTCCTTGCGCCAGCAGAGTTTTGGCTAACCCAAGCAGTCCGTCCGGGCTGTCCGGCGCGGTATCCAACCCCTCCCGATATTCTCGTTCAGCTGCGTTCCACTGTTCAGCCGCGACCAGACTGTCAGCTTTTTCAAATAATAAAGCTGCCGGGCTGGGTGCTTCGATTTGCGCCAGGAATTCGCGTACCCGTCCCTCAGGCTGTGCCCCGACGAACTCTGCCACCACTTGCCCGCCGCTGAATACCTTGACGGTTGGCAGGCTGCGCACGCCAAAGCGAATCGCCAGGTTTGGGTTCTGATCGGAATTAACCCGCGCCAGGCGCAGGCTGCCGTTGGCTTCGCGCACCAGCCGTTCAAGCAGAGCAGTCAAAGGGATGCATGGGCGGCACCAATCAGCCCAAAAATCAACCACCACGGGTGTATTCTGCGAGAACGAGACCACCTCAAATTCAAAATCGACCTCGTTCACATCCAATACAAAATCGGATGCCATCATCAATACTGCTCACCCCGCGGCATTATTCTTCACCCTCGTCGCTGGCTGCAGCGGGTTGGTCCAGGCGGAGCACATCGCCATGGAAATTGATTACCACCTTAAATCCCATCATGCCCATGTACTGCCGGCCGGCTTCCGGAATGCCGCTTTTAAGCAGCGCTTCCAACTGCTGGTCGATGTTTTTGAGTTGATTATCGATGATGGCGCGGGAGAAGATGTCATCCTGCCCCAGCATTTTTGAAGCCTGTTCGCTGATCAGATCCTCATGCCCGGTGATCTGGTCCTTCATCAATGCCAACACTTGACGGTCTACCAATTCAGATGGGATGTGACGGCGAAAACCGGCGTCGTTGACCACATACATGGCCTCGCCGCCAATATGTGCAACCTCGACTAACTGGTCCTTTTCGTCAATTACCAGTCCGGCAAAAAGCGGTTCGGGCATGGCATGTATCCTTTTTATATCGGGCAAAATGGTCGGTTGTGGCTGCAAGGAACCGGTTGGCTCAATCAGCCATCGGAGTATCGATCACGTTCACCATTGTACCGTTTTTTTCGATAGCCGTCATTGTGGTCAACGCCACCGCCGGGTTGGTCCAGCGGTATACCCATTGAGCATGCTGCGGTGACAGGTTGACACAGCCGTGGCTGCGCGGCCGGCCAAAATTATTATGCCAGAAGGTGCCGTGAAACGAAATGCCATTTTCCATCAGGTAGGACACCCAGGGGACGCCGGGCAGGTCATAACTGTTGGCATCGGCGCCGTCACCAGCCGCCATGTGACGCGAAGGCCGTTTGCGGTGGGTGATGTAACTACCAGGCGGTGTGCGGTAATCTCCGTCGCGGAAGCGCGCTCCGGTCGCTGTACGCGCCATCCATACCGGCTGGTTGTATTCGTAGGCGATCACCACCTGCTCGGGCAGCCGGATTTCCAGCCGTTTTTCTTCAGGCGGGACGTCTGAGGAGAGCGGAGTGACTTCGTCAGCGGTGACAATATGCAAGTGCGCGGCATTGACGTAATAGGTAATTTTCCACTTGTCGTCGTCGATGCGGTACCAGATTTTGCCGTCAGCATCTTCAACGCGGCCGTAAACCCAGTGGGTGGTTCCGTAGTATAAGCGGTAAGCTATAAATTCCTGCTGGCGCAGTTTCCACACCGCATCAGTGAATGGCACGGTCACGACAGCCAGTTGCCCTTCGGGGGCAATCGCATCCAAAATCGGGTTAGTTTGAATGTCCACCGGTTGAACGTCGCCGGAATGGACATAACTCTCATTCTTGAATTGATACCAAACCCGGTTGTGACCGGATTCTTCGTCACCCAACGCCACACCCGTGATCGGCAGCACCAGGTCTGCCCAGTAGGACTGTTTGAGGTCGGCGCTGTAAGACGGCTTATCGAACCCGTCAATTTTATTTGCGGTCACGCGGCCGTAGGGCAGGGTATATTCTTGGGTGCGGTTCACATGGGCTGGGCGTAATGCCTGGCTCGAGAAAGGCATGGTAAACAGACCCAGCATTGCAGAGCCCGAGAGTTTGAGAAATTCCCGCCGCGAGAGCGATCGTAAAAACGACGAGAGGATTGTATCCATAAGCCTAATAGTGCACGTTAACCACGGTGCCAACCGACGCGCGTTCAAAAATCCAGCCGGCGTCTTCGGTGCGCAAGTTGACGCAGCCGTGACTCATGGGCGTGCCAAAATTGCTGTGCCAGTAGGTGCCGTGCAGGCCGTAGCCCTGATAAAAATACATAGTGTAGGGCACATCCGGCAAGTAATATCCGGGACCGGACATATCGGTGTAGCGCAGCATAATCCAAATACGGAATTGCCCGGTCACAGTTGGGTGGAGGTAAGTGCCGGTGGAAACCAGGAAACTATTGACGATATCATCGCCGACATAGGCGTAAACCATCTGGTTACTCAGGTCTACATCCACCCAGAACTCGTCGCTGGAAATTTCGCTGGGGATATCGTTATAAACTACCTGAGTGGCAGTAGCTGGAGCGGGGGTGTTGGTCGGTACCGGCGTCTCGGTCGGAGTCTCGGTGGGGGTTTCCGTGGGTGTCTCGGTCGGGGTGGAAGTGGGCGTCGACGTCGGCGTGGCTGTCGGAGTATTGGTTGGCGTTGGCGTGGGAGTGACCGAGGGGGTCAGCGAGGGTTTGAACAGTGCGCCAACCGGGCGGGCGGCATATTGAGCCGTGCTTTTTGGCGAAAGGAAGGTCGGAATCGCCAGCCATATCACGAACCCAAGGCAGAATATCAGCAATCCAGCTGTCAATGGTACCAGCCAGGAGCGCGCAGATCTTGGTTTCTGCTGCTGCCCGCTTGGGAAAGGCGTCACAACAGGTGTTGGACTGGCTTCCATGACGGTTGGTCTGGTTGGCTCTGGCAGCGTGACGCTTTGCGTACGCAGCCGTTGAACCGCCCAGTGCATGCCTTTTCTGGCTGCTTCGCTGATGGGGTTAATCGCCAGCGCTTTGCGTAAATAGAAAACGCTGTCGGTCGGGTCGGCCAGAGCGCCGAGAATTAACCAGGGGTCTTCCAGCCCGGGAGCCAGCTCTGAAGCCAGGAGAGCCTGCTGCCAGGCTTCACTCTTGCGACCTTCCCGCAGGGCTTGTTTGGCTACCTTTAATGCATGCAGCGCCTGAGCATGTTGTGATTCATTCATACGCCATCCGTTATGGAACGGGTTGATTCTTGATGTAACACAATACGCCGTTGGTGATACCTTGCGCCAACAGGTCGGGTTGTTCCGTCAATAGCCGCCGGTCGAGGTTGAGGAATCCGGTCTCAATAATGGCGGCAGTGGTATTGGTGTTGATCTCACGGAACGAATGGTATTGGGTCATGTCGTCGGTGACGGTATTGGCATGGTAACCCATACCGGTCGTCTTGGAGTACCGGTCGATCATGCAGGCAGCCAATCGGTCCGCCTTTTCCGGGTAAGCGCTGGCAGCAGCAGCCGCGACTTTGAAGCCGGTGGCTTCATCATTTACGTAGTCGCAGGAGTCGTTGTGAATGGACACCAATGCCAGCGCTTGATAGTCGTACAGTTTTTCATCGAATTCTTGCAGCAGATCAACTTCATAGCCTTCTGCCAGTAACTGCTGCTGTACTCGGGTGGCAATCTCGAGGTTAACCGACATTTCGGTCAAACCGTCTGAGCACACGGCACCGGAATCATTTCCCCAGTGCCCGGCGACGATGCCGATGCGCGGACGCGGTGATGGCGTGGGCGTCGGCATGGTCAAGGTAGGGTTAGCCTGCCAGGCTTGAAAGAAATTGTCCAGCATCTGATTGGAAAATAGATTCGCCGGCGTCCACAGGGTGAACAGCGTTGCCAGGACCAAAGCAACGGTCAGAATGGTCGAAAGGGCGCTGAAAGCGGGGTTATTCTTCGCTTTGGTGCGCGGGGCGGCGTTGGGCAGACTGTCTTCACTCATCGTATGTATGATAGTAACTTAATTGAACCGGATAGGGCAAGTTCTTTTTCAATTTCGTATAGGAAAAGGGCTTTGGATATCCCATTTTACACCTAGTGTGGCGAAAAGTTGGTTTTTTCCTTTGGCGAAATGGCTGACAGAGCTGAGCTTGAAAACATCTTTTTGGCTATCCTTAAGGTCTTACACTTGACGTATGCCTGACGTGAATGTATAAGTGGAACAGGCAGGCAACATGATGCAAGTTGATTGCCAGTCCTGTGGATGTGTTTGAGTGGTTTGGAGGAGAGCATGCAGGTTACGGCAGAGATGATACGGCATGCCATGCGCCGCTGGACGACCGGTGTGGCGGTGGTCACCAGCCGTTTTGACGATCGTAGGAACGGGATGACGGTGAATTCCTTCACGTCGGTTGCGCTCGAACCGCCGCTGGTGACCGTCACTCTGGCGGTTGGCACGCGCACGCAAATGCTGGTGGAACAGAGCGGCGTGTTTGGCGTTACAATATTAAGTGAAGCGCAGGCGGACCTCTCAGACCGTTTTGCCGGGCGCACCCCAGGCGAAGAAGACCGTTTCACCGGATTGGAAACCTTTGAATTGGTAACGGGCGTGCCGCTGCTGACATCTGGTCTGGTCAGCCTGGATTGCCGGGTGGTGCAAAATTTCCCCACCGAAACCGCCATCCTTTACATCGGGCAGGTGGTTGCCATCCAGCACACAGCCGAGGGAGGACCGCTGGTTTACCACAACCGGCTGTATCATCGTTTGGGCGGGTAAATAGACATTGGGCGGGTTGACACCGGAAGAACAACAACAATTACTCAATCTGGCACGCGGCGCATTGGAAAGTGCAGTGCGTGGTCAACGGTTGCCAGAACTTGATTTGTCTGCGCTGCCAACCGCACTTCAAGCGGAAGGCGCATGTTTTGTCACATTGACCATCCATGGTCAATTGCGCGGCTGTATCGGTACTCTTGAAGCGCGTCAGCCGCTGGCGGAGGATGTGCGCGAACATGCGGTTGCTGCCGGGCAGGATGATTACCGCTTTCCGCCGGTATCGGTGCCTGAACTGCCAGACATTCAAATCGAAATTTCTCGGCTGACTCAGCCGCAGCCGTTGGCCTATTCCTCAGCAGAAGACCTCATCCAAAAG
>DATBWK010000293.1:0-4941 GCA_036514835.1 Bellilinea sp. | reverse complement strand
ATTTACGGCACCTATAACTTCAACAGCCAGGGTCCAGTGTTGATGATGGCCAATGCCTACCCGCTGCTGGCGCCTTTGCAGGACGGCGCTTGGCGCGCTGACCCGGTGCTGCCTGAGGGCGACGCCGTGGTCAGCCAGGTTGCCCTCTACCGCATAACCGTCCGGGTGCCAGCCGACTGGCAGGTGGTATCCTCTGGCCGACAGGTCGTCAGCACCGCAGATGGCGGTAATAAACTCGTCCAGATTGCCGGCGGGCCGCTGCGGGAATTCATGCTGGCTGCCAGCCCGGCTTTTGTGCTTGAGCAGCGCCAATGGCAGGACGTGCAGATCAATCACTGGGGGCTACCCGAGAGTGAAGAGGCATGGGCTGAGGTGCTGCAAGTGGCTGCCGATTCAATGGAAATTTTTAATCAGACCTTTGGGCCGTACCCGTACAACGAGTTGGACATTATTGCCGCGCCGCTGAACAACGCCAGCGGAGTCGAGTACCCCGGGTTGATCCTTTTGGGGGAAGGCTTGTATCCCAGCCAATCCTCGCCGCGGGTGCTGCCGTATGTGACGGCTCATGAGATTGCCCACCAGTGGTGGTACGCCGTGGTTGGCAATGATGTGCTCGAACATCCCTGGCAGGATGAGGCTCTGGCGACTTATTCTGCTCAACTGTACGAGATGGAGCATAATCCAGACTTTTATCAAGGCGCGCTGAGTTTGTACCGGGAGCGGGTTGCCGATCTGGAGGCCGAACAAGGCGAGCAGCCCATTGACCAGTCGGTGGCAGATCTGGTGGATGTGCCCCGGGCTTATTCCACCATCGCTTACCTCAAAGGCAACCTGTTTTTTGAGGCACTGCGCGACGAAATTGGCGCCCCAGCCATGAACGCCGGACTGCAGTCCTATTACCGGGATTTCAGTTACCAGATCGCCCAACCATCCGCTCTATTGAACAGCTTTGAAACCGCCTGCCAGTGCGAGTTGGATGCCTTGTACACCCACTGGGGTGTAGGACCCTGAGTCTATTAGCTCGGCTGGTCCTTATTGTCTGCTTCCCAGTCGTGATGCAGCAGCGCGAAGACCATATCATCCTGGAACTGACCCTTGATGTAGTCATGCTCGCGCAGCAACCCTTCCATGCGGAAGCCCAGTCCGGTAAGCAGGTTGTGCGAACGCGTATCGGCCGGGTCAACCAGGCCTTCCACCCGGCGAAGATTCATTTGATGGAAGCCGTAATCCAGAATGGCGACCAATGCTTCACGCATGTAGCCGCTGCCCCAGTTGCCGGGTGCCAGATCATAACTGATTTCAGCATGGAAGCGGCCTGCATCCCATTCCTTGTAGCCGCAGGTGCCGATCAAACGGTTGTCTTCCAGTAAAAATACCCCCCAGCGCAGCCCCTGGCCACTTTCGCGCAAGGCTTCGAACCTGGCTATCAACTCCACGGCTTGATCCGGGCGTTCCATCACCTCGAGGTTGATGAACTTTACCACTTCAGGGCTGGAATACAGGGAAAACAATGCGTCTGTGTCTTCCAGCGTGATTTTACGCAAAACCAGGCGTTCCGTTTCGAGCATGGGGAAAGGTAGCGGCTGCATATGTAAATTGTACATGATTTAGCCGGGAATCAAACAGCCTGGAGAACTTTTCATCCGGTTGGAACGTCTTGTAGATTGGAAATCCATTGTTTTCTCTGCAAGGCTTGACATCGGATAAGGTTGATATAATGCTCTTTATCGATGGATGACCGGGGGGCCATCCTCCCTTTTTAAATCACAGAGTCATCACCTCCCTCAGGAAACCGAGCAATGCTGAAGCGCTTCCCTATGACAAAATTACGCCTGCTGACCCTGGCGATCATTGCCAGCCTGGTTCTGCAAGCGCCAACCTATTATTTCCCCGTTTTTCTTAAGAACTGGCCTCCGCCATTATTTTCAACCAGCCATTACATCCAAAATGGCGATCCCGATAAAATGTGGAGTTTAGGCTGCCAGTTAGGTACCCGTGACGCGAGTATCGCGGGAAGACAAGATTCGCTCGTGATCCTCGATTTTGGCAAGATGTGGGTTATCGATGGTGTTTATGGTGTAAAAATCTTCAGCGATCCCACCAATGGGTATTTCAGACAATTTTTGACTTTCGCACAGATCGAAGACCGGGTTCGCTGGTATGCCAAGGGCTATTGGGACTGCAGCGGTGCCGACCGTTCGTCGCATGTAACGATTGGCATTGGCACTACCAACTATGATTCCTTCAACCAAACCAATGTGGATCAGAACAATTTGCGTGGCCTGGCTGTGGATTTCGGCAGAAATTGGGCGGGCATGGTTCAGCGATCAAATAACTGGGCGGTTTCATCCGGCTTCAGTCAGCAAATACTATTCACCGGCGCCATCGATATTGAATGGGGTCAGGACAACGACGGGGTCTACCGTTGGAATACTCCCTATGTCACACGCGGCTGGACGGACGCCTTCGATGGCAATGATGGTGGCACAAGCATTTATTTTAATTACGGCGCTTGTATTGGCTGTCCAACTTCGCCATCTTTAAGCTGGAAATACAACTCCGTCATGCCATGGACACAGGCTGATGTCTGGTATGTGTCGTGGGGATCGCAGCCAGCCTTCGCTATCCCTGAAATTTACCGAAATGATGGTTTTCTGGCCCGTCAATGGGCAGCAGTTAGCAAGTACGGAAGTTTATACCTGGGCAGCCGCATCATCTTCACCGGTGCCATGACCCAGATGCAGGCTTGCCAGCAGCGGCGTGCCAGCGACCCATCTTGTGATTCCCTCGATAACACCCCTGCCGAAGGCTGGGGACAGCTGGTGGATGCGGTCAATGCCGACGCATACACCGAACAACCCTTGCCGCAATATTCCACCGACATCAAATGGCAATTCAAGTAGAGAGTTCCCATGAAAAACTGGATTAAGAAATTTCCGTATGCCATCATAGCCATCACAGCAGTGATTTTGCTGACAGTGATGGTTAAAATTTTGTCCGCCCCGCCAACTGCCACACCCGCCGGACCAACCTGGGTAGAAAATAACGCTCAGGCGCTGGAAGCCACATTGGCAGTCTCGACCAACCCGACCGAAGAAGCCTTTATTCAGAGCAAACTGGATCAACTGCGGCGCATTCAGGCCACCAGCGGCGGTTCGCTGCAAAATGTGCCTGATAAACCAGCGGATGCCTGTGCGATACGCCCGACCGAGATGCCCACCCCAGAACGCACGCCTGGAGTCGAGCAATTTCCGGCAGAAACCTATGAAGATTTACAGGGCCGGATGACAAGCCGCTGGCAGGGCGAGATTAACGGTCAATGGGTGACCGTATTCGCCGGGACTCAATTAATCGATCCGCCGCAGCCCGCGGTGTGGGTCTTCGTCGAAAACACGGACGACCGCGCCATCTACTCCGCGGCGCAGGCCGATACTACGCTGCAGATCGTGAGCGCGGACGGGGCGCGGTTGACGCTGCGGGATACTGCCGGCACGACTTTCTATTTCGACGTCGCTGCCCGCGCCTACCTGAGCAGCCCGGACGAAATCCTCCCCACCCTGGCGCCTCTGCCCACCAACACTCCCGAGCCAGAGATCTGCCCCTAGCCAGCAATACAGGTTTTGATCTGTCATTGCGACAGAGCTGGGGGAGTTCTATCCCCCAGCGGCGGCAGCAATCTGTCTGAGTCGACAAAATCGAATGTCTGAATTGCAGTAGGGAACAGGCTCGCCTGTTCCGTCAAAGATCTTGTATTTCTTTGTTCGATCATGCAGACTTGAGCAAAAAGCCGTAAAGAATAAAAACGCGACCCCGCCAGGGGGGCGCATATTTCGCGAGTCCGCGAAGACCACGAAGAAAACCGCAAGAAAATCTTTATTTAATAATTGCTCATAATTTTTTTCTTTGTGATCTTCGTGATCTTCGAGATCTTCGTGCCCTTTGTGGAAAAATCTTGAATCTATGCGCTCACCTTAATAATGGCTCACGGAAGGGGCAAGCCTGTTCCCTACAGGTTGATCCACGCAACGGGCAAATGGAATGGGCATACGAAGCGGTGCGCCTGTACCCTATGGCAAAAACCGTGGCACCTGGCCCATGACACGGGTTTTTTTACTGCACCGTGATTTGCACCGCTTCCGAGCGGCTTTCGTTGCCGGCGCGGTCAATGGCGCGCACTTGCAGCGTGTGCCTACCCGGCTTGCCGTCCCAGATCAACGCATATGGCAGCCCGGTCCGTTCACCGATCTTTACGCCGTCCAGCCACCACTCCACCCGCTGTACCCCCACCGCATCCTCAATTTCAGCCTGCAGGGTAACCGTGCGCTGGTTGACTCCGGCAAAGACCTGTCCAGGCAGCGGGTAGGGGATGCTCACCGCTGGCGGGGTATTGTCCACCGTGACTTGCAAATAGGCCAGCTGCACCTGCTGACCTTCATATACGGTCATTAATCGCACAATATACAAACCATCCAGACCGCTGGTGTCCAATTCGCCCAGCAGCCCATCCTCTACCGGCGACAGCACCGGCTCGCTGATATTCTGCCAGGCAGTTGGGTTGATGCCGTCCCCGAGCTGCAATCGGTAGGACACAAATCCTTCTCCGGAAGCTGTACCCCGCAATGCCACCTTGCCGTGCACAAACGAAAACTGTGCCGGGCTGCTGAAACGGGTGCCTGGGTTAATTTCAATCGGTTGGATGTTGTCGTACTCAGCTGGCGGGAGCGGTAAATTGGCCACGCGGCTCCATTCCCGGGCCTCGGGCGGCACCACCAGGAAGGTATTGGTTTCCACCAGTTCCAGCGGCGTAAAAATGGTAGCCAAACGGCCAGTCTCGCGATTAATGGCAAACCGCTGGTACAAATTGTCAGCGACTACCGGGAGGTTCGCATCCAGAAACAGCTCGGTGACCACATTCGGGCAATCCGCGGTTGGCAATAACCC
>DATBWK010000292.1:0-3778 GCA_036514835.1 Bellilinea sp. | reverse complement strand
ATTTTCATTCAAACGCGGATACGGAATTGGCGACCTGGATCACTGCTGAAATCGCCGCGAAAGGCGGATTTACCATCCACAAAGCCGGCGGAATGGTGCTGGCCTGGTGACCTCGCCGGTGGACGTATAATTGGCCTGATGAAATCGCTTGAACGGTTGGTCTTACCGATTCTGGTAGTCGTCCCGGTACTGATGCTTGGGCTGTTACCCATCGCGCCGCGTCCACTGCAACTCACCCTGGCCTGGCAGAAGGCGGTACAGGCTCAGACAGTCGGAGCGCTGCCTTTGGCAGCCGAACATTACCGTCAGGTGATTGTCTATCAGCCCGAACGGGTGGATTTATGGGACCGGGTGGGCGGACTCGAGTTTTCAGCCGGCAATTACAACTCGGCAATCCAGGCATACAACCAGGCGATCAAATCCGGCACGATTTCTTCAATCGGAATGCTCAACCTGGGGGATAGTTTTCAGCAGGAAGGCAATGCTGCATCAGCAGCAGTCTCCTGGGTGAAGTTGGCTGAATTGTCTGAGGTCGATGCGCAACTTTTATCGGCCGCGGCACAGCGGCTAAGAGATGCCGGTGATTTGGCCGGGACGCTGGATATTGCCAGACGCTGGCATGAACTCGAACCCAAATCGGTGCCGGCTGCCTGGATGACCGGGCTGCTGCTTTCCCCACAGAGCCTGTCGGAGGCTGCCCGACCGCTGGCGATTGCCGGCAATGGCGAGGGAATCGAGGCAGAAAATGCGCGGCGTCTGCTGGAGGTATTAGGGCAAGCCGCACTACAACCAGATCCGGCCTACCGTCAAATGCTCATCGGTCAACGGCTGGCAGACTTAGGCCAATGGGATGTGGCTGAACTCGCCTTTGCCGCTGCGGTGAAAACTGCACCGGACTACGCTGAAGCCTGGGCTTTCCTGGGCGAGTCACGTCAACACCTGGACAAAGATGGGTGGACTGATCTGCTGCGCGCTAAAAGTCTGGCGCCTGAATCCGATATTGTCCTCTCCGCCTTGAGTTTGTATTGGAACCGCCAGAATAAGCCTCGGGTGGCATTGAGCTATCTGCATAAATTGGCCGCCAACCATCCCGCGGAAGGCCGTTGGCAGGTTGAAATTGGCTCCACCCTGGCCCAGTCAGGCGATCTGGTAGCTGCCATGTCTGCCTACCAGCGGGCAACCGAAATTGAGCCGGAGAATGCACAGCTGTGGCGCGCTCTGGCGCTGTTTTCAGCCACCACCGGTTTTGACTTCACTTCCTATTCACAACCAGCAATTGAGCGGGCGCTAGATTTGTCACCGAAAGACCTGTTGGTTCTTGACGCTGCCGGGTGGGTTTATTTGACCAATGGCGACCTGGAAAAGGCGGAACAGTTCTTGCAACATGCTCTGGCAGAGGATGGTGATTTCGAGGCAGCTCAACTGCACCTGGCTCAGGTTTATCTGGCTGGAAACCGCTTTTCACTGGCATCCCCGCTCCTGAATGCCGCTGCAGCCCAATCGAATGATCCCGTGGTTGCGCTTCAGGCACAGCGCCTGCTGGAAAAACATTTTCCCGGTCAATAGCGCTTCGAAACCAACCGCACCATCCTTCACATCGCACAGGCAGCCGGCAAATAGAAATGATGCCGGTCACATCACCCAAGAACACCCGAAGGAGTTGCGGAATGAATCGAAAAACCATACAGGTGCTCGTCCTGGTTATTATGGCTTTGTCCTTGGGTGGGTGTAATCTGGCCGATCGGATCACTGATTCCGCACTGGATGAAATTGACCCGGGCAGTGTGGTGTATTTTGATAACTTCAGCAACCCCGAGTCGGGTTGGAAGCTGTGGTCTTCTGAAAGTGCCGCCATTTCCTATGACTCGGATGGACTGCGCTTCCAAATTAACGAAGCCAACTATGATTATTGGTCACTGCCCGGTCAGCGCTTCACTGACACCACTCTGGCAGTGGATGCCACATTGATCGAGGGACCTACTGATAATGATTTTGGCATTTTGTGCCGCTTCCAGGACGAGTATAATTACTACGCTTTTCTGGTCAGCAGCGACGGATATGGCGGTATCATCAAAGTCAAAGACGGTTTTTACCAGACTTTGAACAGCCCGGATGGCCTGGAATTTGGTTCTATGATCCAGCAGGGGCAGGCTACCAATCAAATCCGCGCGGACTGCGTTGGTACCCGCTTGACCCTGTATGTGAACCAGGAGAAATTTCTGGAAGCCGAAGATGCGGATTTTTCAACAGGCGATGTTGGCTTGATCGCTGGTTCGTACAGTCAACCGGGTGTGGATATTTTGTTTGACAACTTTTTTGTGCTAAAACCTTAGAGGTATGAAAATATTTCTCGATTCAATTGGCTGCCGGTTAAACCAAAGCGAAATTGAACGATTTGCAATCCAATTTAGAGCTGCCGGACACACCATCGTAAATTCAGCCGGCGAGGCTGAACTGGTCGTGGTTAATACCTGCACTGTCACCGGTGCGGCTGCTTCCGATTCCCGGCAGAAAATCCGGTATGCCGCCCGCGCTGGCGCCGCGGAAATTGTGGTAACCGGTTGTTGGTCCACGCTCGAGCCGCAACGGGCTGCCGAAATGCAGAATGTGCAGCAGGTAATTGCCAACCTCGACAAAGATAGCCTGGTTGCTCAGGTCTTGAGTGCATCGTCAGAAGTTTTCGATCTTGAGCCGGTAGCCCGCGAACCGCTGCCGGGCGCGCATTTGCGCACCCGTGCCTTCATTAAAACCCAGGATGGCTGCGACAACCTTTGCACCTTCTGCATCACCCGAATTGCCCGCGGTGCCGGGCGAAGTGAATCGATAGGTACCATTCTCAGCGACATTCAACACGCGGTTGCCGGCGGCACCCGTGAAGTGGTGCTTTCCGGCGTGCATCTGGGTTCCTGGGGCTACGATTTTTCTTCGCCCATGCACCTTCGTGACCTGATCCGGGCTATCTTGCAGCACACCGACGTTGAACGTCTGCGTTTATCCTCGCTCGAGCCCTGGGATCTGAACGAAGAATTTTTCTCCTTATGGGAAAACCCACGCTTATGCCGCCACCTGCATCTGCCGCTGCAATCCGGCTGTGAGCAGACCCTGCACCGTATGGCGCGTCACACCACACCCGACGGCTTTCGACAGTTGATAGGGTTTGCCCGACATGCAGCCCCCGGGATGGCGGTCACCACCGACATGATCGTCGGATTCCCCGGCGAGGATGACCATGAATTTAGCCAGAGTCTGGCATTCGTTGAAGAAATGCAATTTGCCGGCGGACATGTATTCAGCTATTCAGCGCGACCCGGAACACCTGCCATGAAACTTCCCAATCCGGTTCCAGCCTCGATCATCCATCACAGAAGCCAACAACTCCGGCAGGTGCTGACCAATTCGTCGCGGAGTTTTCGAGAGCCTTTTCTTGGCAGCCAGGTTGCAGTGCTGTGGGAGGCGACCGATGTCTACGGACCTGCCGGCTGGCATCTGCACGGTTTGACTGATAACTACCTGCGCATCGAGACCCACTCGCCGCAGCGGTTATGGAATAAGGTCAGCCAGGTGCATCTAGAGCATCTGACGGAACAAGGTTTAACCGGACGGCTTATCGACCGTTGA
This sequence comes from Bellilinea sp., assembly GCA_036514835.1. GTDB lineage: Bacteria > Chloroflexota > Anaerolineae > Anaerolineales > Anaerolineaceae > Bellilinea. Next base: position 160 of record DATBWK010000292.1, on the reverse strand, counting down.
GCTCGCCAGCCGCACCGGCTTATTTCGTCTTCTGCCGCCGGTTGCGCGCCTGCACAAAACGGTCATACACGCGTTTCCAGGCCTGGGTTGGCTTTTCCGGACGGGTCTTTTTGTGTTGATCGTGGCTCAGGTAGAAGGCGAAATCTTCCATTAATATCGC